>CAIVFQ010000202.1 GCA_903905285.1 uncultured Alphaproteobacteria bacterium | reverse complement strand
TGTTCAGCGATTGGAAAGATAAAGTCTGTTTTATCTTTAAATGATTGATTCCGACGCTTTAAGCGTTCAAAAAGAGTAGCGATTGTAATCGGGCTTCCCTTGATGTCTTTGTCTGATGTTGGCGTCATGACGATAGACGCTGGATTTGAACTTGAATACGTTAAGGTACCTTCAGTATTACGTAATAGCCCTTTTAATGCAGGGTCTAGCATCGCATCCAATAGATTACGCATGTCAGCCCCATCGTATTTTCCACCACGAGCTTCACCTAAAGCCATGATCATACCCCACTCAAATAATAACTAGTTTAAGTATAAACAAAACGTATTAAGTGTATCCTCTCCATATCACAGGGTAAGGGCTACATAATTCCAATGACGGTAACCCACCAAGCCATGGAAATGAAAATAATTTAATTTTTCCAAGAATTTTACTTGACACGTATTTTTCAAAAAAAACGAGAAATCAACATCATCCACTGCAGCATCAAATACACGGCCGTAAAGCAGTATCACGATCTCTACATGATCGAATTCACCGACAACTGTACCCACCCAAGCCTTAAAATTTTATGCACGCTTATTCGCTATCCCAGCGCGAAAAATTTGCCCAAAAAAAGACGTGTTATTATTAATGCTCTTGAGGGCAATGGCATAAGAACACTGATGAGTTTCTCTGATATAAAGAAGACACTGGAAAAGCTAACGGTAGATATTGATGCTATTGCGGATCCTCATGTGGCAGCCGTCCAAAGAACATTATTTGGTCTGGTTGAGGCGCTAGTCGAGGTCAATGCCACTCAAGCGAAAACCATCCAGCAATTGAAAGATGAAGTTAACCGACTCAAGGGCGAGCAAGGCAAACCGGACATTCGAAAGCAAACAACAGGTACTGATGCGGTTGATCCAAAGCATTCATCTGAAGCAGATAGAAAAAAACGTGGCGATCAAAAACCACGTGCAAAAAAAACCAAAAAGAAAAGCACCGTCAAGATCGATCGATGGGTCGATTGCGACGTTGATAAAGATAGCTTGCCACCTGATGCAAAGTTTAAAGGGTATGAGACGCGGGTAGTGCAGGATCTTAAAATCATTACAGATAATGTTGAGTTTAGGGTGGCCGTTTATTATTCCAAGTCATTAAAAAAAACATTTTTAGGGAAACTTCCCGATGGCTATAAAGGTGAATTTGGCCCGGGGATCCGATCACTGGTGATTACATTATATCGTGACTCCGGCATGACAGAGCCGGCGATTGCACGATTTTTAAAAACGTTTGGCATTAAGATTGCGAAGTCCACGATATCCCGCATGATTACAGAGGATCACGATTTATTTCATCAGGAAAAAGAAGACATTATTGATGCTGGATTGAAAGCAAACACCTATCAGCATATGGATGACACCGGGTGCAGAGTCAATGGAAAAAATAACTACACCCATATTTTATGTAATCCCTACTTCACCGGATTTTTTACGCGCCCTAAAAAAGATCGCTTAACGTTGCTCGCCATCCTTTGCCGAACCGAACTGAAGTTTAAATTCAACGAGACCTCCTACGCGCTCATGAGTGAATTTGGCTTATCCGCTTTGCGTTTGGCCGAGCTGAAAAAAACGGTTAACAGCGAAATATTGACGAACGAACAACTGGATTCTCTTTTAGACCAGCTATTTCCTAATCCTAAAAAACATTCAACCAATCGTCGTGTTATTCGTGAGTCATCAGCCATCATTTATTATCAAAGCTCCGAATACGCCATTAAGCACCTCCTGTGTGATGACGCACCGCAGTTTAATAAAATCGCAAAATATAAATCGCTATGCTGGGTGCATGAAGGACGTCACTACAAAAAATTAACCCCGTTCGTGAGACACCACCAAGTTATTTTGGATGGTTTCATCGAGAAACTCTGGGATTATTATGGTGCGTTGCTTCAGTATAAGCAGAGCCCATCAAACGAAATTGCGAAAAAATTATCCAGAGAATTTGATGCCTTGTTTTCAACAAAAACAGGTTATCATGCCTTGGACGAGCGGATTGCCAGAACGCTATCAAAGAAAAAATCATTATTGCTTCCGTTGATTTTCCCTTTTCTTCCTCTCCATAATAACCCCGCCGAACTCGGTGCTCGAGCACAAGCCCGCATGCGCGATATTAACCTTCAGACCGTCAGTGAGAATGGCACAAAAACAAAGGA
>CAIVFQ010000201.1 GCA_903905285.1 uncultured Alphaproteobacteria bacterium | reverse complement strand
TAATCAAAAGGAACTTTAATGCGACCGTTTTATAAACTAGCCTTATTATTAGGCGTTGTGAGTGTTGTTAGCCTTCAAGGCCATTCAGCACAAGAACCACGTGATTCTCTTGCCATGGATTTTCGAACAGTATCTATGGCAGGACAATCTGCGCAAAACAAACTGGCAAACACAATTGTTCGTTACATAGTAGAAAACCATGAACAAGAACTGCACAAGCTTTTTAATAAACCTAATGTCAACGCATGGTCGACCCTTTATCAACAGGTCACAGGGCAACAATTCTCAATCCTTGGCCTAGTCAACTTGCTGGACCAAACAAAAACCAAAATTTTTGGCAACCGTGTCGCCATAGAACAATCCGGCCTATTAAATTATTTTAATGTGCCCCTCTTATTAGACACCGCAATGCGGCAAATTTTTGAAGGGTGTTGGGGAATTTCTGATGAACCTGTGGCAGCTGGCGTCATCAATCATTTGAAAGGGGTTTATGGTCGTGTTGTTTCTGATATTCTTGTTGCCAGTCACGATAATCAGCGGTATCAGGTGGTTAGTGGCATTGCACAATCACTAGAAGATAAAAAAGCAGACGTTTCAGCAAAAGTAAATGCTCACTTCACAGCCTTGCAAGAGTGTATAGCTGCTGTTATGTATACCCATGCAACACAAACCGCCGCGCAGCCTGTTGGTGGATTTTTAGAAGCCTTCAACAAACAAACGGGTGCATCCCTTTCACAGCCCTCTTTTAAAGCACTTCTTGAGATAGTTCGTTATCAAAACCCTGTAGATGTCGTGCCGGAAACTGGCGGATTTTCTATTCTGCAAAGAACGAGCCTTTCTGCAGCAAGACTTTCCATAGGCATATACCCTACAGACTTTGAAACGCTTTCTAAGCTAAATCCTGAAACGCAAGCCAGCCATGTGCTATTTTCTGTTCGTCATTTGTCTGAGGAAAATGATATCGATGCGTTGACTCCCCAGCAGCAAGACCAGCTATTAGACTTATTTGGAAAAGCCCTAGAAACCCTGAAAGATAATGCCGAAAAAAGGTTGGATTCTTGGCACCGATTAATGCCAAGACGAAATAAGAACAAACCAATTTTTAGATTAGAGAGCATTCTTTCGAGAATACTTAAAACCTATAAAGATGTAACATTTCCAACGATTACCCATAGCCTAGAACAGCTTGTTGGTGATTTGGATAGATTATCTCCCGATTCTCAATTGCAGTTTGTTAAGCTTCTTAGCCAGGCTTTGGTTCAAAATAAGTCACCTCAAAGAGCCGATGATAAATACGCACTTTGGGTTCATCTTCTCAACTTGACCAACGGAAAAAGACAGTCAGCCCTTCCGGTGGCAGCAAGGTCTGCCATTGTAGGAAAAGCCATACAGTCATTAGGAAATATTCCTGGCCCGCAACACGGGAAGATTGATATCGGCAAAGCAGACGCGCTTCATCGTTGTCTAACGCTTGGCGAAAGAAAGCTGCTTATTAAAGAATACGCAGATTTGGCTGTTATTTATGCTCCTAAGAAAGAGGAAAAAAGCCGCTAAGCTTCTTAAATTTAATGGTCACCCTAAGATAAATTTAGGGTGACCAAGTGAATTTCCTGGATGACCCTGCTTCGATCAAGATGACAAAAAGGGCCTGAGAAAATTCACAGGCCCTTTATTCGGTTTGAATCAAACAACCAAGGCTATCACGAACAAACCCCGCAGGCATTTTTAATAAGTGTTGAATGGCCTGGTCAACAAAGGGCTGAGCGTACTCATAACATTTTTCCAATGTTTCATTCTCTAACAACAGCTTTTGCGCCGTTTTAAACTCATCCTGGCTTCTTGTAGGCTTGTTAAACCATTCTTCCCACGCCGGAAGAAATTCAGGGCTTTGACAAATTAATAAAACCGGTAAAGTTACTTTCCCTTCACAAAAATCATTCCCCACAGGTTTACCTGATTGTTCCCTGCTTAAGCTATAATCCAAAATATCGTCGACGATTTGAAAGGCTATCCCTAAGTTATACCCAAACTGATACAAATCATCTTCCAACTCAGCGGGCATGTTCACAATCATTCCCCCAACCTGACAGGCCGCGGCAAATAATGACGCCGTCTTTGCCCCCACAATTTCTAAATAATGATCAAAGCTAAGATTTAAATCAGAAGAAAGGGTCAGTTGCAAAACTTCACCTTCGGTAATGCGCGTTGATGCCTGCGACAGAACTTCTAGAACCCTTTGGTTTTTTGCCTCTATCATCAACTGAAAGGCCTTTGAAAACAAAAAATCACCCACAAGAATGCTGGGGACATTACCCCACAGGACGTTGGCGGTTGGCTGCCCCCGCCTTAAATCTGATTCATCAATGACATCGTCATGAAGCAAGGTAGCGCTGTGAATAACCTCAACAGCCGCAGCCAAATGCACGGCATACCCAGGCTGATCCTCAAACAAACGACTACAAGCTATGGTCAGCAAAGGCCTTAGCCTTTTACCGCCTGAACAAAGCAGATGTTGGGCAACTTTTTGAACCAGCTCCACTTTACTTTGAATATGGTTTAAGGTTACTTGATTAACGCGTTGCATATCATCGGCAAGATGGTGGTGCAAACGGGCAATCGCCTCATTAGAAATAATAGACATAGCTGCAATTAAAATACGTGTTTGATCTGGCAGTCTAACCGATTACAGTGTTTAAGAAAAATCGTTATTGCAAAACTTGTGAAATTTTTAAATTTATGGAAACACCTTACACAGAAAATCACCTATTGGGAGAAAGAGTTCTTCTTCGCCAACCAAAAACTGGTTACCGCGTCGCCATTGACCCCATTTTTCTGGCAGCTGCTATTCAACCTCAACCAGGCGAAACTGTCTTAGATATTGGGGCTGGCGTTGGGGCCGCCTCTTTATGCCTAGCGATACGCTGTCCGCAAGTTAGGGTTATAGGTATCGAACTTCACCGGGAATCTGTTCGTCACGCAGCCGATAACATTCAACTTAACGAATTGAGAGATCGGGTAGAGATTTTACAAGGCGACCTTTTAAAGCCCCCTCCTCGTCTAGCAGCCGGAACTTTTTCCCATGTTATGACAAATCCCCCCCATTTAGATTCTAACAGCAACAACAGTTCACCTTATGAATCGAAGGCCATTTCTAACCTGGAAGGCGAAGCTGATTTTGCACAATGGGCCCGTTTTTGCCTGTTGATGGTACGCCCCAAAGGAACAGTGACTTTCATTTACCGGGCCGACCGTTTAGATCAAGCCCTTAGTTTTTTTGTTGGAAAATTGGGAAATATCACCGTGTACCCTTTATGGCCGGGCCAAAATAAACCGGCTAAACGTGTTTTAATTCGGGGAACCAAAAACACTGGTGGTTTATTAAAGCTGCAACCCGGAATGGTTCTGCATCACAGCAACGGCCAATACACCGCCGAAGCCGAACAAGTTTTGCGCCATGCCAAAGGTGTTGAGTGGTAGGTAACTACCGACACACTAGATTTGAGAAAGTTTCCAACAAATCATGCACACAATGACACCCTGATTTTATCTGTGCATTGTAAATATAGTTTTCCACGGTGCGAGGGGAAATTAACAAATTTTTAGCGGTCTCTTTAAAGGTTTTCCCCTTTGCTAGTTGTTGTAAACAAGCAGCTTCTTGACGCGTTAGACGTAAGCTGATTTTTTGGCTCTTGCTGAAATCATAGCCAACAAAATTTCGATAACGAGAATTGTCCTGTTGGTAATCTGATCGGGGGGCAATAGTCACACATTCTTTCTTTGTCATTTCAATAAGGTCTTTCGCCTCTTCCCTGAAATATTTAATAAAACCCTCTAAAATTGGAAAGCTTTGGATGCAAAAGTTATAAAAGTTGTGCTTATGAATATTGCTGCCAAAACCACTTAACTCGACATAATCCTTATAACGCTTAAAAAGATAGATCCTAGGACCAATGGAGAAACTATTGCCAATTTCCATTTGCTTTCGATGCCTTACTTTATCTGGCAAGTCATCTGTGAACGCAATATCAGCGGTAAAAAAACCGAACAAACTTTCAGCGGAACAATATTTTTTTCTTAAATATTCAAGCTCATCAATCGTTATACACAGCCCTTCGCTGTAATAGCTTTTTACAAAACTTTTTCCACGACCATCCCCTGTGTCGTTAAGAAGATGAAAAGTCCTGCCATCATCGTAATAATGACCATAATCAAAATGGTCAAAATTCAGCTCATCAAACATATATTAAACCTGCTGCGTAAGTCGAGGCAGTTGGCTCAAAGAAGCTGACAGATCCCTTTCCCCTATTTTTTGTTTAGGCTATAGCGAATCCATTTTTGAGATTGACGATTCCAGCGATGATTTTGAATTT
>CAIVFQ010000200.1 GCA_903905285.1 uncultured Alphaproteobacteria bacterium | reverse complement strand
TCAAAAATGGATTCGCTATAGCCTAAACAAAAAATAGGGGAATGGGGATCATGTCACTCTCTTGCAACAAACTACCTCGACTTACGCAGTAGCTCTTATTAATTTACCTTTTGTTAATACATTAACTCTATCTGTAATTTTGAACTTCCCTTAAATTCAACAATCGGAGCAATAATGATGAAGATTAAATTGAAATATATTGGTTTTGTTTTTGGTTCATTTGTGATTTTAGGAAGCTCTTTAATTCAGACACATGCATCAGTATGGTACTATTCACCTGAGGGGGAACCCAGATTCCAGACAAGACAAGACTACTCGGCTTATTACAAAATCGATGACAGCAAGTCATCACGGAATTGCTGCTATTCTCTTTTTGAATCGGGCCCTCCGATAAGCGTCACCACCTCGGTCCTTGCATTTTTTAAACCAGCTAAACCGATTACCAAGAAAAAACGAACCTGTAGTATTTTTTAAAAACCCCAGAATCAATGCTGTATGGTTTTTTGGCCATTCATATACGGTTGCAAACCGTCTGGAATAGCAATACTTCCATCAGCTTGTTGATAGTTTTCCATAACGGCAATTAAGGCACGGCCAACAGCCAGACCTGATCCATTCAACGTGTGAATAAAGTGGGTTTTCCCATCACCGTCTAACGGACGATACCTTGTGTTCATACGTCGCGCCTGAAAGGTATTGCATCGCGAACAACTGGAAATTTCGCGGTAAGTATTTTGACTTGGAAACCAGACCTCTAAGTCATAAGTTTTCTCAGCTGAAAAGCCGATATCACCGGTGCATAAACTGAGAACTCGGTGGGCCAACCCTAAGCGTTGCAACACCGTTTCAGCGGCACTTGTCATGCGTTCATGCTCGGCCACGGCCTGTTCGGGAGTTGTAATGCTCACCAGCTCAACCTTGCTAAATTGGTGCTGGCGAATCATGCCGCGAGTATCACGCCCAGCCGCACCCGCCTCTGCCCTAAAACAAGGGGTATAGGCTGTATACCGTAAAGGCAATTCGGCTTCGGTTAAAATTTCACCAGCAACAAGGTTCGTCAACGCCACCTCGGCTGTGGGAATTAACCAATGACCCGTGTTGGTTTGAAACTGATCATCCCGAAATTTGGGCAATTGGCCAGTACCAAACATCACCGATTCATTCACCATCAACGGCACGTAAGCTTCTTTATAGCCAAACTCACGGGTGTGAATGTCCAACATAAATTGGGCCAAAGCCCGCTCTAGGCGAACCAAGTCGCCATACAACACCACAAATCGTGAGCCTGAAAGTTTAATCGCTCTTTCAAAGTCCATTAACCCTAAGCTAGGTCCCAATTCTTCATGGGGCTTAACGGTAAAATCAAAGGTTGGTATGTCCCCCCAACGACGAACTTCCTTGTTTTCAGTTTCATCTTTACCATCAGGACAATCGTCAGCCGGCAGGTTAGGTATTTCTGACAACAGGCGATGCAAGTCTTGCTCAGTCTGATCAGCCTGGTGTTTATAATCTTTTAACTCTTGCTTGGTTTGTTCAATGTTTTGGGTTAATGCCTGCAAATCTCCATTAGAAGATTTCACCGTTGAATAAGTTTTGGCCAAAGCGTTTAAAGCCGCTTGGCGTGCCTGCATTTCCGTCAAGGCATGGCGGTGTTTCAAATCAATATCCAAAACAACAGCTGACAACGGGCCTAGGCCTCGACGCTGTAAACCTTGATCAAATAAATCGGGGTGAGTACGTATAAAACGAAGATCAAGCATCTTTTTTAAGCCGGTGTGTTTCTAAAATTTTTACCATCATAATAGAAAAACCATACAATAAAATAAGCGGCAAAGCCAGACCAAGCATGCTGACAATGTCAGGGGGTGTAATAAACGCCGAAAGTGTAAAAATAATGACAACCGCAATACGCCATTTGCTGATTAAAGTTTGGACTGTAATGACCCCAATGCTTGCCAGCAGCATTAACACCACGGGCAATTCAAAACAAATGCCAAACGCAAAAATAAGACGCATCACAAATGATAAATACTCGTTCACTTTGGCTTCCAGTTGAATCGGTAAATACCCTGCATTTGATTCGAAACTTAAAAAAAAGTCATAGGCCGTGGGAAAAATAATTGTATAGGCAAACGCCGCCCCCAACAAAAAAAGGAAGGGTGTCGTCACCAATAACCCTATGAACAAATTCCGTTCATTCGCATACAAGCCCGGTGCAATAAAACGCCAAATTTGCATCGCGATAAAAGGAAAGGAAATAAACGACGCCGCAAAGGCCGCAACCTTGATATAGGTCAGAAAAGCTTCCGTTAAGCCGGTGTAAATCAGGCGTCGACCCGGGCCTTTTGTTTGCAATAACTGAGCCAGCGGGCGAACAAGGAATTGAAAAATACTTTCCGAATACAAATAACACACACCAAAAACAACAACAAAACCCACTAACGTATAAATCAACCTTTGTCTTAATTCTAACAGGTGATCTAGTAAGGGCTTAGGATGATCAGTCATGGCTTGCAGGATAGTGAAGTAATACTTTTGATTTCACCGACTGTTTTATAACCTTCGTGAAATACTTTGGGGTAATTCCCATAAGCAAAACCACAATCAATAAACAACATAAAATAAAACGTTCCGAATAAGTCAGGTCAGAAATTCCCTTTTGATGGGACTTTGCCTCAATCGACTTATACCCAAAAGATACACTTTCAGCAGACGTGGCTTCGGTTAAATCGTTTAAAGAAGCAGGAGTAACTAATTTTCCATTAAACAGCCGCTGGTATAACCATAATGCGTACGCAGGCCCCAAAATAAGGCCGCACAAAGCTAAAGTCGCAAAGACAGTATTAGATTGAAACGTTCCATAAAGAACAAAGAATTCACCAGCAAAACTGCTGGTGCCAGGAACAGCAATTGAGGCAAAGGTAAAAACTAAGAATAAACTTCCCAATATAGGAAAAGACTTATAAAGCCCCCCATAGGATTTAATGTCACGGGTATGAAACCGATCGTAAAGCATTCCAACCATAAAAAACAAAGCCGAAGAAATTAACCCATGGCTTAACATTAATAAAATGGCACCTGTTGTTCCCGATGCATTTAAACTAAACAGCCCTAACGTTACAAATCCCATATGGGCGACAGAAGAATAAGCGATTAACTTCTTCATGTCAGTTTGAGCCAAGGCAATAAGAGACGTATAGAAAATAGCCACAACACTTAATGCCATCACAAAGGGGGCAAAATAAGCACTGGCATCAGGCAACATCGGTATCACAATTCGGGCAAAGCCGTACCCCCCCAACTTAAGCAACACCCCTGCTAACAGAACGGATCCGGCCGTTGGAGCCTCCACATGGGCGTAAGGCAGCCACGTATGGAAGGGCCACATAGGAATTTTCACAGCCATGGCTATAAAGAAACCAATCCAAACCCATACCTCTAAGGAAAAAGAGAATTTTTGATCGATAAGCCAGGGAATTTCAGTCGTTCCAAACTCACTGTAAATCTTAGCAATCGCCAACAGCATGAAAACAGACCCCAGCAAGGTGTATAAAAAAAACTTGAAACAGGCATGAATACGGCCTTCTCCACCCCAAACCCCAATAATCACAAACAAGGGAATCAGCGTTCCTTCAAAGAAAATATAAAATAGGACCAGATCAAGCGCGCAAAAGCTGCCCAAAACAAGGGTTTCCAAAAGCAGGAAAACCATCATATATTCGCGCACCCTTTTTTGTATGCTGTTCCAGCTAAACAGGATGCAAAGGGGAATTAAGAAGGTTGTTAAAACAACAAAATATAACGATATTCCATCGATTCCTAAATAGTAGAAAGTTTTAATCCCTCCCATCCATTCATGTTTTTCGACAAATTGATATTCAGCATTAAACCGGTCAAACTTTGCCAACAGAATTATGCTTAAGAAAAAATTTATTGAAGAAATCCACAGGCCCACAACTTTCGCATTTCGCTCATCTCTTGGGCGAATAAGGGTTAAAAAGAAAACCCCTGAAAGTGGCAGAAAAATGATTAAGCTTAGGAAAGGTAAAGTCATACTGTGTCGACCTTAACAAATGAAGGCCACTGATAAAATTCTACGAAATAGTATCCTAGAATCACAAGAATTGCTAACAGCATGACAAACGTATAGCGCGATAAATATCCATTTTGTAAAATTTTGTGACGACCAGAAAGAAACAAAGCGGTTTTGGTGCTGGCCTCTGGGCCAAAGTGATCAATGACGGAGACGTCAATTGTGCGCCAAAAAAAATGTCCCAACCATAAGGAAGGCTTTACGAACAAAAGCTTATAAAGGTCATCAAAATACCCTTTATGATAAGAGAATCGATACCACATCCCCTGCCCTAATTTTTCAGCCAGATTTGGATGGCGATAAACAGTAACAGCCCCTAGAATTCCACTGACCGCAAGGGCGATAGGGGTAAACTCTAACCACCAGGGGCTGTGTATGGTTTCAGCCATCAACAAGTGCCAACCACACCAACCACTAACGACAGACCCTGTTGCCAAGACGAATAAAGGCAGCAACATAACAGGCGGTGACTCGTGAACATGGGCCTCAACTTGATCGTCAGCACGCAAACGACCCTGGAATACCAACCATAATAAACGCCAGCTATAGAAAGCTGTCAGAATAACAACCAACAAGGCAGCCATAAGGCCACCGATTGACCCATTTTTCCACAAGGAATAAAGAATCCAATCCTTTGAATAATAGCCTGCCAAAAACGGAATGCCAGCCAAAGCCAAACTTCCCACCCACATGAGTCCATAAGTGGTAGGAATAAGACGCGCAAGCCCCCCCATTTTCCGAATGTCTTGTTCACCTGACATGGCGTGAATGACTGAACCAGCCCCTAAAAACAACAAGGCTTTAAAGAAAGCATGGGTGACCAGATGAAAAATTGCCGCCTTGTAAGCGGAACATCCACAGGCCAACACCATATATCCCAATTGACTACACGTTGAATACGCGATAATTCGTTTAATGTCTGTTTGGGTTAGGGCAACAACAGCGCCAAATAAAGCCGTCAAAGCCCCTATCACAATCATGATTTCCCTCACCCAGGGAGTGCAGTCGTACAAGGGCGACAGTTTAACAATTAAAAAGACCCCGGCCGTTACCATGGTTGCCGCGTGAATAAGGGCTGAGACAGGCGTAGGGGCCTCCATAGCATCAGGCAACCAAACATGAAAACCAATTTGAGCCGACTTAGCCATGGCACCAATGAAGAACAACAACCCGATCAAATTAAGGGCAGGCACTTCACAACCCCAGAAACTGATCATTACCCCAACTTGACTGGGTATTTTAGTGGAAAGTTCTAAAAAATTAACGGTTTGAAATTGGTAAAACAGGGCACAAATGCCTAATATCATAGCCGCATCACCAACACGGTTGACCAAAAAAGCTTTCATAGCCGCCGCCGCCGCTTTCTCACGGTGACCCCAAAATCCAATCAACAAATAAGACGCCAATCCAACGCCTTCCCATCCGACGAACAATTGAATAATTGTGGGAGACGTCACCAGGAATAACATCATAAAGGTGAAAAAGTTTAAATAAGCCATAAAGCGGGCACGATGAGGATCCTGCGCCATATAGGCAAGCGAATAAATATGAACCCAAAATGAGACAAAACTAACAACCGCCCCCATCACGAAAGCCAGGTCATTAAAGCTAAGACCCCACCTCACTTTTAGTTTTCCAACATTTAACCAATGAAATGAATTGATCGTAAAATTTGAATCAGGACCTAGAGTAAACCATAAACCTAAAAGCGCACAAAAAGTGATAGCTACGGCTACGCAAGTTATAGTCTGAACAACCTTCGGGTAACGCAGCAAGGTCAGGCTGAGGCAAAAACCAACTAACGTGCTGAAGACAACCATTAAAGCCAGTGCGTTGGGTGACATAGCTAAATTAATCCTTTAGCTGAGTGGCTTGATCAATATCGATGGTGCCTCGTTTTCGGAAATAAATGACCAAAATGGCCAGACCAATAGCTGCCTCAGCAGCAGCAATTGTCAAAACAAACACACAAAAAACCTGCCCGGCTAGGTCAGAGATATCAGCAGAAAAAGCCACAAAATTTATATTAACAGCCAGCAAAATTAACTCTATTGATATCAATAGATGGATAATATGGCGTCTGTTAAGAAAAAAACCAAAAATACCGATGCTAAATATAATGGCAGAAACCAACAAATAACTGTGGACACCAAAAGACATCTTATTTTATTCCTTGCCGAAAATCTACGTGCTTGAGCGTTAGCGTGTCCTTCTTGCTGCGACGCAGTTGATCCTTCACATTTTGCTTACGCAAGAAACGATGGCCGTCGCCCGGCAAAGTCAAAACAATGGCTCCTATCATGGCTGTTAACAGGATCAGACCTGAAATTTGAAAAATGTAAAAATAGTGGGTATATAAAAGCTCCCCCAAAGCTTCGGTGTTGCCTATATACTTTGGCAAAGGAAAAGCGACCCGATCAACGGCTTTTGAACCGTGCGTCCATTGGAAAGCAACCACAATTAATTCAAATGCAAAAACACAGGCGGCACCTATGGATCCCCAGCGATAGCGATTCAATTGCTGGTTCGATTGTGTTTGAGAAGCATCTAACATCATGACAACGAATAAAAATAAGACGGCCACAGCCCCCACATAAACAATGACCAAGATCATAGCTAAAAATTCAGCACCGGCCAGTAAGAAAAGGCCGCCAGTATTAAAAAAAGCCATAATTAAAAACAGCACGCTATACAAGGTATTGCGCACACAAACGACAGCCACTGCACAAGAAATCAAAATACCAGAGAATAAATAAAAAAGTATTTCCATCAGGGTGGTGGCTTTGCTAAGTGTTTTCCTGGATTAATTAGTGTCATTATTGCCGATTCACAAGAAATTAACAACCGACGAACAACCAATAATAGTTGAAAAGTTAGCCGCAGTCGTTTATCAAGGAACCTAAGATATATTACTGTAGCCTCATTGAAGGAGTTAGAAATGAGCAACATAGAAGCTTTGACAGCACAAAGCCGTGAAAATAAAGGCACAGGACCTGCCCGTGCCCTTCGTCGTGCTGATATGGTACCTGGCATCATCTATGGTGACAATAAAGAACCCGAAATGATTGCCGTAGGTTTTAAGGCTTTGGCAAGAGAACACCTGTCTTCTAATTTTTTCAGCAAGGTTTTTACCTTAGAGATTAGCGGCAAAAAACAAGAGGTCATTGCAAAAGACATACAGCTGCACCCTGTTAGCGATGCGCCTTTGCACGTTGACTTTCAACGCGTGAATAAAAATTCTAAAGTCAACTTGTTCATCCCTTTGACGTTTATTAATGAAGAAAAGTCTCCCTCCATGAAACGGGGTGGCGCCTTGAACATTATTATCCACTCTTTAGAAATTACATGTTCACCGCATTTAATTCCTGAAAACTTGGTCATTGACCTAAGTGGCGTTGAATTGCATCAAAGCATTTTAATTGAACACCTTAAATTGCCAGAAGGCGCGAAAGCGGCGCACCCTGCCCGCGATAACGTTTTGGCCACTGTTGTTGCCCCTAGTGGCGGAACAACGGACGAAGACGCGACTGCTTAAGTTCGGATTCTTTCGTTTATTTAGGTGATACGATGTTTGTATTGACTGGCCTGGGGAATCCCGGGCCTCAATATTCTTTAAATCGGCACAATGTAGGGTTTATGGTGATTGACACCATTGCTCACTCTTACCCATTTTCCCCTTTCAAACTCAAATTTAACGCCTTCATTAGTGAAGGAAAATTTGGCACCCACAAGGTTTTGCTGTGCAAACCCATAACCTTTATGAACCGATCAGGTCAGGCACTTAGCCCCTTGATGAATTTCTATAAGATTCCCCTTGAGAATTTGTATGTCGTTCACGACGATCTGGATTTAGTTTTTGGTCGTTTGAAATTAAAACAAGGGGGAGGATCAGGCGGCCATAATGGACTGACAAGCCTTGATCAAAGCCTTGGCAAAGACTATTGGCGTCTTAGGGTTGGCATTGGCCATCCGGGTCATGCCTCGGCCGTTTCGAATTACGTACTGAGTAATTTCAGCGGGCACGATCAAAAAGAATTGATTCCGATGTTAACAACAATTTCTGAGTTAGCGCCTGATTTATTTGGCACTGAAGCGGGTTTGTGGTTAAATCAATATCATCAACGTCTTAAATCTTAGATATATGATTACTAAAATTCTGGGCTCGCTCTTTCTGACCTTAGTTCTGGGAAGCCTAATTGCTTTGGGCACCCTAGGTATACCTGTGACTTCGGTTTCGGTTGAAAAAGAGATTGCCTTGAAGTAAAAGCAATCTTGAATTCGCACCCTAAGATCCCTAGGTTTTGTATGCCTAAGGATCCGTTTATAGAAATTTATTGGGCGCTGCTACTTGAAGTCGCAGGCGGATTATGGCGGAATGTTCTTATAATGGCGTGATAAGATTCCTTTCCACGGGAACCATTCCATTTTGAAAAATGGACGTCGAATAAATCTTCTTGCAACGCATCCACATCAATACGCAGAACTCCCGCGCCATCTTTTACCTGCAACTCTATCTGGAGGTCTCTCTGAAGGTCTCTTGGACTCAGATCTCTTTCAACTTTCCAACCTTCTTGGCTGTCCCAACCTTGATATTCTTCGCCACCTACTTGCTGCCATTCACTTGGGGGAGTAAAATCAACCACCCCTCTTTGGATAGATTCTCGACCTCCTCTTGTAGTCGTCATAGCATTTAAATCGGTATGCAGCTTATCCGTAAAAACCGCCTCTAACCGGCATCCAGGACTTTGCCTATAACTTATATCAATCCCGTCGTCACTAGCGTGACTGGAACCTATCAAGCTACCAGCTAACAATAAAACACTAAAATACTTACTCATAAAAACGCTTACTCTTAAATTTAAAAATCCTCTCTTTATAACGACCCTTTAAATTTAAGTAAATATTTTTTATCCCACCACTCGAATGCGTTTCTTTCACGCGTTCATCTGAGAGATGAGATAACTCTCCACTCACCCCCCCAGGAAACCGCTGTGGGTGAGTGGAGGCTAGCTACGATCTAAAGGGAAATTCGGCAAGCAATCCACCAGGCACAGGGTTGCCCCAAAAATCAATTTCCACAATGCCTAAACGAGTAAAAGTGATATTTCTCAAGCTGTCTGGCACTTGCATACCTCCCACCTCTTTTTCAGCGGCTGCTCTTTCAGCTCTATAATTATAAAGCAAAGTAAAGTGAGGGCGGATGCGATTACCTTCTGGCGTACCCCAATTCTGGAAACAGATTTCAAGAAGACGCAATTCTTCCGGATTCCTCGCATTGAGTAACCTTTCAAGAAGAGCCTGTGCTATGGGACGTTTCGTTGAAACACCATCCATATAGGCTGCCCGCAGCCTTTGATACAATTCAACTATCGCCGGATTTGTATCCTCTCTTATGCCCTTAGCATCTAAGAAAACATTTTCGTCTGTAACAGATAGAGCTGCCTTCATGGGTTCAGTTATGACACCAGTTCGTTCGGCTATATCGGCCACCAATGCTTTCAACCTATCTAATTCCATTCTCAAGCAGCCATACTGACCAATGGAAACATGGGGCATTGTCACTGATACGTTATAATATATACCCTTGATAGGGTCAGGAGCGCCGGCAAATGGTAAGTCACTCACTGTTCTGTGAACCTGAGCCGAAAGTTCATAAATCTCCGGCATCTGTTCTTTACTAGGCAAGAGAACAAATCCAAACTCCACAGAATTGGTTAGGTGACTTACTAATTCTCTAGGATCTGTTAAATCATCAGCGGCCTGACTTTGCGTCAACAGCCCCATAGCCACTCCCAGCACAAAAATTCTTTAAAAAACGGTGATTTCATAGCATTACTCCTCTGTTGGTGTTTTTACCATGACAGATAACGCGTCATAGGCTACTAATTACACTGTCTATAGAAAAACACAAATTTAAGTTTAGTAACGTATGTTATGGCCCGTTATGTTTTAAAGTTTGGTGGTACTTCGGTAGCGAACGTAACACGATTGCAGCAGGTCGCCCACATTATCAAAAGGCAAGCTGACGCAGGCCATGAGTTGGTTGTTGTTGTCTCGGCCATGGCGGGCATCACCAATGAACTGGTTGAATACGCCCACAGTCTGTGTCCCGATAAACTTAGTCCCGAACATGATGTGGTTTTATCGTCAGGTGAACAGGTAACATCAGGGTTGTTGGCTTTGGCTCTTTCTCAATTAGGGCTTCAGTCACGGTCATATTTAGCCTGGCAGGTCCCCATTCAAACAGACAACACCCCTTCGCAAGCACGCATTACAAACATCTCCACCACTCACCTAGAAGAATGCTTAAAACAAAAAAGAATTCCTGTGGTGGCGGGATTTCAGGGCGTAAATGCTGAGGGGCGATTAACAACGCTGGGCCGCGGTGGATCCGATACCACCGCTGTTGCTTTAGCAGCGGCCTTAAAAGCGGATCGGTGTGATATTTATACGGATGTTGACGGGGTTTACAATGCTGATCCGCGATCAGTGGCCAATGCCCGTAAATTGTCGCACATTACCTATGCTGAGATGTTTGAGATGGCAGCCCAAGGGGCAAAGGTCTTACAGGCACGGTCGGTTGAATTGGCCATGAAACATAATGTTAAGCTTCGCGTTTTATCAAGTTTTGTAGAAACCGAGGGCACAGATATCGTCAAAGAAAGGGAAAACGTGGAGAGTACATTAGTCAGCGGCATTGCCCATAGTCAAAACGATGTAAGAATCACCATTAAAAATATTCCAAACGAAGCGACAAGCATGGCAACAATCTTTTCCTATTTAGTCGAGAATTCTATCCCCATTGATATGATTGTTCAAAGCGGTGTTGAGCAAGAGTCTGTGGATTTAACCTTTACCTTACTTCATTCCAATCTTGAACGCGCACAGCATGCCTTGAAAGAGGTTCATAAAACCGTCGCGTATTCTCAGTTGGATATTGATACCGATATCGTTAAAATCTCTGTCATTGGAGTGGGTATACGCAGTGACTTAAACAGCCTTCATCTTTTATTCAAAACACTAGCAGCCCACAATATTTCTGTGCATTTGATGACAACCTCAGAAATTAAACTCAGCGTTATTATCGACAAAAACCATATGGACATGGCGTTAAATGCGTTACACCAAGCTTACCAATTAGAAAGAGTGACTCCCCAATGACCTTAGAAAAACTGTGGCAAAGAGGCTGTACATTTTTAGGCTCTGAAACCGCCATCTTGGCTGGTGCCATGACGTGGGTTTCAAACCACACATTAGTCGCCGCAATTTCAAACGCCGGTGGTTTTGGTGTTGTGGCCTGCGGGTCAATGAACAAAGATTTATTGGCCGCTGAGATTGAGAAAACGCAACAGGCAACGCAACAACCGTTTGGGGTGAACTTGATTACCATGCACCCCGATTTAGATGACCTGATTGATGTGTGTGGACGTTATAAAATTAGTCATGTGGTGTTAGCCGGTGGCCTTCCCCAAGCCGCCAGCATTCAACGTTTGAAAGATCACGGTTGCAAGGTGATCGGATTTGCTCCAGCGTTTGTTATCGCCCGAAAGCTGATGAAGATGGGTATTGATGCTTTAATTATTGAAGGCAGCGAAGCCGGTGGCCACATTGGACCTGTTTCAACCAGTGTTTTAGCGCAAGAGATTTTGCCACAAGTAACAGATGTGCCTGTCTTTGTCGCGGGTGGTATTGGACGAGGCGAAGCCATTGTCAGCTATTTACAGATGGGAGCAGCCGGCTGTCAGCTAGGAACCCGCTTTGTTTGTGCAACAGAATCGCCAGCGCATCCTGATTTCAAAAAAGCATTTATTCGTGCCCAAGCCCGCGATGCGACGGTATCGGTGCAACTTGACCCCCGGTTCCCTGTTATCCCGGTCAGGGCGCTGACCAATCCGGCCACACAACAATTCATGAAAGTACAATCCGGTGTTATTGAAGAGTTTGATGCGGGCAAGCTTGACTTGAAACAGGCTCAACTAAAAATTGAACATTACTGGGCAGGCGCCCTGCGTAAGGCTGTTATTGATGGCGATCTGGAAAATGGCTCCCTGATGGCTGGTCAAAGTGTCGGCATGATTACAAAGGAACAAACAGTTCAAGAGATTATTGACGAACTGACGCAGCAAGCCAGGGGGTTTTTAATTCGGG
>CAIVFQ010000199.1 GCA_903905285.1 uncultured Alphaproteobacteria bacterium | reverse complement strand
TTGCTGCATTTGCTTCTGCTAGTTCTCTTTGAGCTTGTACCTGTTGTCGCCTTATCGCTTGCTCTCTCTCTAAAAGAAAAGGATCAAGATCTGAAACACGTACATAGTTTGCTGCAGTTCCAAACCATTGGGCTGTCAAACTGGATATAGGCAATCCTGATGCATCCAGGATTCTCTCACCATCCATGGCATATGCTGGGGCGCCAAGAATGACGCAAGTTATCAATAAGTATTTTAAAGTTTTATGCATAATCATTTCCCTGTTGTTTTCTTTAAGACATATAATTTTCATTATGTTTCTGTCAAGAGTGTTGAAAACAGGGTTCAGGAAAGATTCAATGGCAGTCTATCTTCGGGAAAGAAGCAGCGATATGACTCGATAGGTTAGCGTTCTCTTATGGAGTAACCCCATTTCTTTAGCAAGCCTTAAGCTTGAATTATAAAATAGCAGGAGACGTTCGGGTAATTTGTCAGGGTTGATGACGCCTTCAACCTCTTCTGTGTCTTTTCTTATGCTGCAAGCCTGAACATGATACGGTTGTTGTGAGTCGTCTGGAGTTCGGTCTTCTTCTTTGAGCATCTGTTTGACACGGTAGCTCAGAGAGCAATATCTTCTCCCCTTATGTTCGAAAAAATCGGGATTACGTCCTTCTTCATCATCACCAGAAGCATAGGCTGTATTAAGGGAAACAAAAGTCACCAACAAGTATTCTAAAATTTTACGCATAAATTTGACAATATAATGTATTTTTAATACGTTTAAATTTGTCTTTTGTGTTTGTCAATATTATTTAAGTCGTTAAAAAAGAAATACTTTTTAGGCATGCTTTCTTAACCATTCAGCGATTTGGCTTTTATAGTCGCCAAACCATTCACTGACCTTTTTTTCGCCAAGATTATAATCTACAGCATTAAAACAGGGGCCATCTTTCGTTAGCCAATTCCACAACACATAAACGAATCCGGCATTTGCCAGGGTTGGGATATGTCTGACAAGAAAGGCATCATCAGAAAAGGCGCTGTGCTCCACATGGGGTGCCCAAATCTCGGCATTTTGAATGTTGATCAATTGATCGCCGACGTCTTCTTGATATTGCATCATGCCGCGTATGAAAAGCACAGGCTTCTCTTGAGTATTAGGGGGGACGCCAAGGCGACCATAAATCTTACGCTCTGTAATTTTCGAATCAATATCGACAACCGCTTTAACGCGTGGGTCTTCAAAGCCCAGAGTGTGAGCCACATTACCACCAAAGCTGTGTCCCATTAAAGTGATGTGTGTGGTGTTGAGAAGTCCCTTAAAATACTGGGTGCTTATTGCAGGCAAATGGTCAAGCATGTATCGAATATCAGTGATAGCTGCATCCATTGCCTCGTCATAATACTTGTAACGATAATCGCGATCACGGGGGACTTTCCAGACATCCCTGAATGTCAGAACAATCTTTGCGCCGTCGGGGAATTTAACAAAGTTTGAAACGTAAGGTTGATCAAGACTTAAAACCACATACCCATGAGAGGCAATCTCTTCACACAAAATGGTGTAATCCTGACGGCCATGGCCCAGGCCTGGCGTAAAAATGACCACGGGAAAGGTTTTCTCCTCAAGCAATTTTGCCTTGGGTTTGGAATGGGCAAGGACTTGGGTGCCTCTTACCATTCCTTTATCAAGAGTCTCGGGCATATAGGGGAAAGTTTGGCTGTGCTTTTCGGTTGGGTAGAACGCCTGTACCATCCACCGCCGGGGGATTGAATCCCGCAGCATTTGTCGTGACGTATCTGTTAATTCAAAGGCCAAAGTCCCGCAGCCATAAACGCCCGTGGGAGGGGGCAGGGTTACAGTTGAAGCACAGACTTTTGCAAGTGTGAACAGACAAAAAAAGATTATGTATTTCAGCACAGTTTCCGTCCATTGGGGGCCTTTGGATCAACGGTTACTAAACAGATGGCGCCGTTATCATCGGCAAAGCCAACCAAAAGAAATTGAGAGGGAAAACCGGCGATATTTTTTTCGCCTAAATTCACACAGCCGACAATCGATCGGCCCATTAATGATTCGAGGGTATAGTGAACAGTCACTTGGGCACTGGTTTGAAGAATGCCAATCTCTGGCCCGAAATCAGCCCATACTTTATAGGCGGGCTTTTTAGCACGCGCGAATTCTTCAACTTTAACAACGGTGCCTGACCGTAGGTCAACTTTTTCAAAATCACCATAATTAATGGTCATTATTTTTACCTTTCTGCACTTGGTATTTGATATTTTTTATTGATGTTTTTAATTTATAGTCTTAATGAATTGTTAACCTATCGAGTCTATGTTTATATAAGTCGTTACCATCCATCCCAGTCTATTAGCATACACGAGCCACGGCAAGGTGTAGTAGAGGAGACCAGATACTGTGTAATGACGCGCGCATGGTGCGCAATTACAAACGGTGGGGCACGATTTTTAGCCTAATGGTCTAGGGACGGTTTCCACATAATAGAAGGAACAGACATTATGGATAACAAACTTCAAACTATCACTGCTAACCGTACTGCACGGGGCATCACTCAGCTTCTTGTTAGATCACTCGCAGTTGGACTGACACTAACGTGTGGTTATGTGCACGGAATGCAGGTGGCCCCTGGCAACGTTGAAGTGGGATCTAAAGAACAGGCAAGCAATCTAACGCAAGCCAGATCGGCAGACCGATCTTTACGTGTGGCGACGGATATAATGGATGAAGCACAGCGCTACGCATCTTCCAGCAAGACAAAAGCGGAACTCAAGTTGTACATAGGAATGCAAATGGCTCCTATGTACCAATACGCATCCCAGCATTATGCGCAGTATGGAGGAGGATATCCTCAAACGTCGGCTTATCCTCAGTATGGAGGCTATGGAACGTCGTCTTACCAACGAAATCAGTCGATGGGCCAGGTTGTTTTACAAGACAGTGATGAGGGTCAAGACTACAAGGACGCGTTAACAGCTATAGGTGTCGTGAATCAGGGGGCAGCATCGGACGCGGTCGCTCTGGATGTTGGGGGAATTCTTTCGACTCGAGTGTCATCGAGCGGGCAGCTGCTGTAAAGAGTTCACAGAAGAGCGCTACTATGAACATGGTCGCATTTTTCGCATCGTACGAGAGTGACATAGACACGTATGCACCAAATAAGGTAATAGACGCTTTTAACGCCGGCTGTTTCGGAGCGATGTGCGGTTCTTGGACTGAGATCGCAAATCTAGGAACGACATTCACCAAAGGGTACACTGATCTGAATGATACAGTCCATCCACTTGAAGTTAACGGCGGAGGTGTTGCATCACTCACCGCTTCATATCCCTTCGATTCTCAGCTTACGACCGATGAGAAGGCCGCGCTTGTAGCCGCTCAGTACTAACGTTAAGAATCATAATCCTGGGCTCTTGCAAGGTTTTTTCAACCCTGCGAGAGTCCAGATTTTTCATTAAACCCAACTGGCTACAGGGGGCAGGGACATTAAAATGGCGTCGATATTGCCGTTTGTTTTCAAACCAAACAACGTGCCACGATCATATAACAAATTGAATTCCACATACCGACCGCGCTTAACCAGTTGTTGATACTTGTCATCGGGCGTCCAGGGTTGATGCATGCGACGGCGAACAATCTCACAATAACTGCTTAGGAAAGATTCGCCCACGGCCTGGGTAAAGGCAAAGTCATGGTCGAAATTGTCAGTATTAATATAGTCATAAAAAATTCCGCCAACGCCGCGCGGTTCTTGGCGATGAGGCAGGTAAAAATACTCATCACACCACAGTTTGAACTTAGCATAATCATCGGGATGGTGGCCGTTACATGCGTGGCGAAGAGCTTTATGAAAGGTGTCTGTGTCTTCTTTAAATTCAAAGGTGGGCGTTAAATCAGCGCCGCCGCCAAACCAACTTTTCGTGGTAATAATATGGCGCGTGTTCATATGAACAGCAGGGACAAAAGGATTCAAAGGGTGAATAACCAGGGAAAGCCCGCTGGCCCAAAAGGTTGTGTCATTCTCGCAGCCAGGAATTTGACCGGCAAATTCAGGGGAAAATTTCCCATAAACGGTTGATCGATTCACACCCGCCTTTTCAAATACGGCTCCGTGCAAAACGCCCATGGTTCCACCACCACCGTCATTATCAGGGCTGGTAGGTGTAGGTTCTGACCGTTGCCAAGGGGTAAACTTAAAGCGTCCTGGCAGCAGGCCGGGGTGTTTGAATTCGTCCTCAATGTCTTCCAATGCTTGGCAGATCCGCTGTTGAAGGGTTTGAAACCAGTCTTCTAAACGTTGCTTTTGCTGATCGGTTGTCATTCTGTTTACCTTGTTTGCCTTAATGTTTCCCCTATAACCATAGAGGCTGCTACGGCCACATTCAAGGATCGTCGCAGGGGCTGCATCATGATTTTTACTTGATGATCTGTGCTTTGGAAAACAGAGGGTGGCACACCGTCACTCTCGCGGCCGACCAATAGAATATCATTGGATTGAAACTCAAAATCTAAGTAATTGGTGTCGGCTTTTGTGTCCAACAAAATAACACGGCGAGCGGCATAAGCCTGGCGAAAGTTTTCCCAGTTTTGATGACATTTGATGCTGGCAATCTCTACATAATCCATGCCAGCCCGCTTCAGACGTGCATCATCCAAAATAAAACTGCAGGGTTCAATGATATCAAAATTGATGCCTACGCAAGCGGCAAGACGTATTAAGGTGCCAGCATTCTGTGGGATTTCTGGTTGATAAAGGGCTAAATGGAGCATGGTTAACTACACCACATGCCGCGGGAACACACCTTTAGGCTCTGGTAATGCGGTGCCTGGTTTGAGAGAGTCCCCTAAGAACTTTCGTTGATCGAGAGGAATAGCCAATTGGTCCAAAATAGCCGCACTGGCTTCCGGCAGTAGGGGTTGCGTTAAAAGGGCAATCTGGCGAATGGTGTCGGCCAAAACATACAAAATAGTGTGCATCCGGGGAACGTCTATCGCCTTTAGTGCCCATGGTTTTTGCTCATCAACATATCGGTTCGCGTGCGCAATTAATTGCCAAACATGGTCGGCATATTTGTGAAAGGCTAAAGTTTCCATGTCAATTTCAAGTTTTGACATTATTTTATCACACTCTTGAATTAGGGCTTGGTCAGGTTCTTGTAAGTTATGGGGCAAGGGGATAACACCCCCACAGTTTTTATGGATAAATGATAATACACGTTGAACCAAATTACCGTAGGCATTGGCCAGATCGCTGTTATAACGATTGATCAACTGTTGGCGTGAAAAATCCCCATCTTGGCCAAAGGAAATTTCCCTCAACAAAAAATATCGAACCGCATCGGCACCAAACGTCTGAACCAGCTCCACAGGGTCAATAGTATTGCCTAAGGATTTTGAAATCTTTTCGCCTTCGTTTGTCCACCAACCATGGGCAAAAATTTGCTTCGGTAAGGGCAAGTCAGCGGCCATCAAAAAGGCTGGCCAATAAACAGCATGAAACCTCAAAATATCTTTCCCCACCACATGAACGGTGGTTGACCAATATTTCTCAAAATTCCCACCTTGGTCAGGATACCCCAGCGCCGTTATATAATTGGTTAAGGCGTCTAGCCATACGTAGACTACATGCTTAGGGTCGTTAGGAACCGTCACGCCCCAGTTAAAACTGGTACGGGAAATAGAAAGATCATTCAGTCCCCCTTCCACGAATCGCATCACTTCATTGCGGCGACTTTGTGGGGCAATAAAGTTGGGGTTTTGATGATAAAGTTCCAAAAGTCTGTCCTGAAAGGCTGACAGACGGAAAAAATAGCTAGGCTCGGTCACCCATTCCACATCTGCGCCCGTGGGGGCCTTGCCATTCACCAATTCACCCTCACCGTAAAACGCCTCATCCCTTACAGCGTACCAACCTGCATACTCACCCAAATAGATGGCATCTCGCTTGATCAACTCGTCCCATAAATGTTGCACAGCCTTCTTGTGACGGCTTTCTGTGGTGCGGATAAAATCATCGGGTGCGGCATTAATGATGGGGATTAAATCCCGAAACGATTGTGAGACTTGATCGACAAACTGTTGCGGATTAAGCCCCTTATGTTCAGCTGCTTTTTCAACCTTTTGTCCATGTTCGTCCGTGCCTGTTAAGAAATAAACGTCATCGCCAGCAAGGCGTTTGTACCGCGCCAACGTATCGCATGCCAACGTGGTGTAGGCGTGCCCAATGTGGGGCACGTCGTTAACATAATAAATGGGGGTAGTGATATAAAAAGGGTGTGTCATAAAGTTATTTTCTAGTTAGGGCTGAAGTTTATAGGAGTAAGAGTTTTCCAGGCCGGAAGAATTAAATCGTACATAACGGCATACCATTAACAGTTCTTCAGAACGTTGGTGGGCCAGAATTCCTCTTGCTTTTGTTTCTAGGTCAAATCCTAGACGGTTAGCAATGGTCGCGCTTTTTGTGTTTTCTTCTTCGCAAAGGATTGTTACTCGTTTGAGCTGAATTTCTTTAAAAGCGTACAGCACAAGGGTGCCAACAGCTTCGGTGATATAACCATGACTTTGAAAGCTTGTTCGGCACCAGTACCCTATGGCGGCGGAGGGAACGCCCCAATTCATATGGTGTAAGCTGCACCCACCAACGTAAACACCATCCTTAAATATGCAAAAATTCAGGCTTTTTCTTAAAATGAAATCGGCATAAAATTGCCGCGCTGTTTTTTCGGAATCTTGCCAGCATTTTACATCATCAACCCACGGCAACCATTTTCTGATGTATTGTCTTGATTCTTCTATTGCTTGCCAAACTGCGGGACCATCTCCGGGCATCATAGGACGGATCATCAAACGGGATGTATAAAACGGCATGGGCAGATCTATTAGAAGAGGGCTTTCGATCACTTGCTATTCCTAACTCAACAGTGGGAATTCTCAATCAATAAAAAGCAATTTAACAGAAACTGGGTTTTATCCAAGTGGCTTGTTTTGGCCTGTTCAAGAAAGCGGTTTAATTTTTGGGCCACGGTCAGCCATTCTGGTGACTTTGTTTCAACGCTTTTTTGATAAATTAAATACGGCAAAAGCCATAACAAACACTGAAAACGATCGGGCAGCTTGGCGTTATCTTGGCAAAATTTTTGCAACTGAATCCATTGACCTTGCCTGGCCGCTTGTATCATTGTTTTCGCCGTATTTAAAAACTCAAGCCCGCCGGCGTTTACCAGTTGTTGGTAATATCCTAGGCTTCCTTGGCAAACAGCGAACAAATCACCATCAACAGATAAATCTTTCACATCATCCACCGTTAACGGTGAAAAATCTAACCGCTGACAGCGTGACCGCAAGGTGGGAAGAACTTGTCCCCATGCATGACAGACTAACAAAATAAGGGTTTTTGCCGGGGGCTCTTCCAGTACTTTTAACAAACAATTGGAGGCTGATCGATTCAGTTCGTTCGCCGCATCAACAATAACGACTCTCCAGCCTGGGATGATAGCCGAATGGGCCAGAAAGTTTAAAACTCTTTTGGCTTCAGATAGGGGGATCTCGCCGGCTTCTTCGCCATCGATTACTGGTTTTCGCAATATTAGTAAATTGGGATAAGAACCAACTTGAATTTGGCGCTGAACCAAGTCACTGCTAAGGCCGTCAGGGTTAATAGGGTTTTTGGCTAACACGTATTGCGCAAAAGCTTTGGCAAAGGTTGCCTTGCCAATTCCTTGCTGTCCATTGATTAACCAACAGGGGCTTAATGTCTGCTGCTGATAAAAATTAAGCAAGCGCTGAAAGGGTTTCTCATGGCCGATTAACGGACTTTGTGAAGAGGAGATAAGCATATCCATAGATTATTTTAATATTGTCTAAAACTATTTTTATTATTTTTTTTTAATTTTATCTTTTTTACTATTTTTTAAGGCGTTCTGCGCTTATAATTAAAGGTGTTAGTCGTCCGTTGTGATTGAAAGTTTATAGAAATCTTCAGTTGTCCGCGGCAAGAAAATTTCTCAAGGAGTTCACATGAATAAAAAATTATACGTCAGCAATCTATCCTTTTCAATGAATGATAATGATCTAGAAAAGGTTTTTGGTGAGGTAGGGTCCGTAGTTTCTGCTAAAATTATTACGGATCGTCGTTCTGGCCGCAGCAAGGGTTTTGGATTTGTTGAAATGACAACGGATGAAGAAGCAAAAGTAGCAATTAAAGAGCTAAATGGTAGAGAAAGCCAAGGCCGCGTTATCAGCGTTGCCGAAGCGAAACCACAAGAACCACGTGAATACAGCAACAACCGCGACTTTGGTGGCGGTGGACGCGATTTCGGTCCACGACGTGATGGCGGCGGCGGTAACGGCGGCGGTAACGGCGGCGGTTTCCGTGGAGGCGGCGGCGGTGATGGTGGTTACGATCGCCCACGCGGTGGCTACTCTCGTTAATTTTTCTCTTTGTTAAAAATTTAGGTTTTTACCAAGAAAACGCTGGCCTTAAAAACGCCAGCGTTTTTTTTATGTTTTACCTATAATGGCAAGCCTGCAATCATTCTGAGTTCCATTTCGCGTGCTAATCGACTGACAAGGGACAAGTCTGGTATATTAGCATCGATTGCTTCTCTTTGACGTTGGTAAACGGCTGAAGTTTGTTTTTGTAAATCCTCAAGGAAAACCTCTTTTTCTCTCATGCGTCCAGAGATCTCTTTTTTAGCGGCGTCGATTTCCTCTCCCCGTTTTGAACGTTCTGCATAATATTTATCCCTAACAGTTCTTCGCGTTTCTTCTATCGCGGGTAACTCACCATCCACCGAGACATAAAGCTTCCTAATTTGCTCTGCAATAAATCCACATTTTAAACCCACATCCAGGCTGTCCATACCATCCCACCATTTTCCCCATACTGGGTCGGCTTTCATTCTATAACAGTCTTGTAAGATCTTCCTTTCTCTTGCCCTGAGTTCTTCAACTTCAGCCATAATTGGCTGTCTTTTTGCCTCTAACTCTGATTCTAATGGGGCAGTGGCCTCTTGAAGCTCAAGTTGCTCTTTTTTGTCAAGATCAGTGGAATCTGCGCGAAACTTATTTTCTAGTTCATAGCACTGTGATTGCATGGCATTTATTTCTTGTCGCAAAGCCTCTAGCTGCGCATTGATTGGCTGAGCCTCAGCCTCGAAAGGGGCCCTTACCTCTCTTTTAACAGCATCTATGTTATCTTGTATCGGCTGCAAAATCTGTAGAGCTTGCCTCTGCAAAGCATTTAAACTACCAATTTCTTCCTGAATGTCAGCGGGTGTCATTCGTGCCATACAGGTCGTTGTTAAAAGGCACATGCTTAACAAAAACTTACATACTTTCATATCTTTCTCCATAAAAATATTAACGAAATTAGGTACTTAAGCTTATGGGAGAGGAAGTTAAAACTAAGTTAAAATTGGAGGGAGTGGCAAAAAAGCTGGCCTAACCGTCGACATTTTTTTATCATCAGCCATGTACGTTAATTATGGTTAATTTTATGCATTCTGATATTTCTTCTTGGATTCCTATGCTGATGGCGAAATTTTGCCATGATTTGGCCTCACCTTTAGGGTCGCTTGGTTTAGGGCTAGAGATGCTTGGCGAAGAAGTCAGCCCCTCAGAAACGACTCAGGCTTTACAAGAAAGCTGCGAAGTGGCCCAGTTGCGGTTAAAGTTTTACCGGTTGCTGTTCACCTATAAAGCCAGTTTAAGTGAAGCTCAAGCTGTGTTAGAGCGGGTGTGTCACTTAAAATCTATTCGTCTTGAATGGCAGGGTTTGTGTCTTAATGACGATCGATTAACTCCCTTGCTGTTGGGATTATTTATGATCGGCAGTGAAACGCTGATTCGGGGGGGAACTATCAAAATCATCCTTGGTGCTAAAATCTCTTTGGAATATCACGGGCCCACGGTTCAATGGCACCCTGATTCTCTGGATGCTGTATGCAATAAAGTCGATGCGTTAACGTCGCCGAACACACGCACGATTCTAATTTCTTATATGCATTACCTTGGTGATGAACTTAATAAAACCATTGCTTACGAGCCGATTGATAGGCATAAATTCAGCATGATTATTTGTTAGGTTTAAGGCCGATGAGTTTTACTAATTACGCAACCCAATCTTTACAAGTGTATCAACAGGTTTTGAATTCGCCTTCTTTGCATCAAGCCTTAGACAAGGCGATTGAAACAACGGTCGCTGCCTTAAAAGGGGGGCGCGCCCTGTTGGTGTGTGGTAATGGGGGGTCAGCCTCAGATGCACAACATATTGCGGGTGAGCTGGTTGGTCGGTACTTAAAAGAACGCCAAGCCTTAAATGTGATTTGCTTATCTGATAATCCAGTCATTTTAACAGCTTTGGGTAATGATTATGGGTACGAGGCTGTTTTTTCGCGCCAGGTCGAAGCCTATGGTCAAGAAGGCGGCGTGTTGTTGGGATTGTCGACCAGTGGCAATTCGCCAAACGTTATCAGGGCATTTGAACAAGCCAAAAAGCAATCGATGACGACCATTGCCTTGACGGGCGAGGGGGGAGGGCGATTAGCGCCTTTAACAGATATTCTTCTTGATATTCCAAGCCGAATAACCCCCCACATTCAGCAAGCCCACATTTTATTCTATCACTATTATTGTGAACAAATAGAACGTGCATTTTCTGGTTAATTTTAGTAAAAAATTAACCTTTCTTTAGATATAATAAAATTACGATTAATTTGCTTTTAAACCACAGATGCGTGTGAGGCAATGATGAGTGATTTTAGAGAAGCTTTATCTGATTATCGATTAACAACCGTAGAAATTATCTATCATCTACCGGATCATTCGTCGCTTTTGCAAACGTACATTTGGCAAGAGTTTGACTTGGCTCCTAATTTTCCAAAATTACAAAGCTTTCTTGATTTTTGGAATCAATCGATTGAAGGAAAAATTCATTCAATTCGAATCAGCCAAGCCCCTTCGTTAATTCCAAATAACATTGGCTATGGTCAGTGTCCTTTGTCGATTAATTGAGAGACGTTCCCTTTGGTTAATGAGAAAAGGAAGCATCATCGTGTTCGACACATGGCATGTATTTCGATTTGGACATAACAAAAGCTGTTCAGAATTATTCTGAACAGCTGTGGCGGAGACTATAAAACCTTTACGATTTTTGATGCCCGATAATCTTTGTCGACTAGGGTTATTCGACCCCTTCAGCGGGTGCTTCTTCTTCAACGGGCACTTCTTCTTCAACTTCAACTGCTTTTGGTTTAGCCTTAGCTTTCTTAGGCTTCTTTTCCTCGGCTTTCGTAGCTTTCTTCTTCTCGGCTTTCTTGGCTTTTCTGGCTTTCTTCTTCTCGGCTTTCGTAGCTTTTTTCTTGCTGCTCTTTGGTTCGGAATCCGCAGCAAAGGCGCAATCTGGTGCAACAGCTGAAAGTGTAAACAAGCTCAAAAAAATTGCTAAAAAATCTTTATCATTTTAGTCTCCTAATTTATAAATATTATAATTACTATAACATCACAAAATTATTAATATAATGTTAATAGAAATAGGTTTTGTCGTTGTTTTTTAGTTAACTAAGGGAGGTTATTGAACCGCAAAAAGCAAACAAAAATCCAAGCGTTTACCAAATAGTAACTTTTTGGATTCTAATCTTAGAAACATAATATGTTTTTGAACAGGTACCTTGTGCAATATTTATCTTTGTGTGCCTTTTTATTTTTATCAGCTGCCATGGCTTTTGAAGATGTTATCAAAAAATACGAACAACATTACGATATCCCAGCAAATTTGCTGCAGGCCATTGCAACCGTAGAATCAGGTAAAGCCGATAATGGATACGTTCAGCCTTGGCCGTGGACAGTGCAGGCAAACGGTCATGGGTATTATTGCGCCACAAAAGCACAAGCCATTGCCCTGGTTCAGCATTTCCAAAGCCAAGGGCTCACAAATATTGACGTGGGCTTTATGCAAATTAACTTAAAATCTCACCCCTTAGCTTTTCAAAATTTAAATGCAGCCTTTGACCAAACGGCCAACATTGCCTATGCGGCTAAGTTTTTGAAAGGTCTTTATGATCAGCATAAATCTTGGGCGAAAGCTGTGGCTTATTATCATTCAACAAACCCAGTCTTTTATAAACCTTACATCACCAAGGTTTACAAGACGTTACAATCATTGCCGCCACAGACTGTATCATCGCAGGGTTTCGTACGATTTGCTGCTTATCATCAGGAAAGGGGTGTTTTTGAGCCTGAAGACGTTTCTGTTTCGCCCAAGAAAAAACAGATACATCCATCCCTTAAAGTCCATTCTTATCAAATCAAATTAAGCCCAAAATAACCGAGCCTGAGAACCTATCGGATTGATTGTTTTTCATTAACGATTTATTAGGGATGAAGCGCTATTATTAAAAGTAATCTAGATTATTTGAACAGCTTTTTTTGAGAAGAAAAAGGGCAGGTGGGGATCCTTTTGCCTGCTGTCCTAGTGTATGAGGGTCAAGCCCCCCACCCGAGGTTCACCGAGGGTGAAAGGGTGGGGAGTGGGGAAAAACGAAATTAACCCTTTATTCATAAAGATTAACAAAGTCTTAAAGCCTAACAATGTGCATTATAAATTAAGTCCAAAATAACCTCAGCGGCTTTCTGACTGGGGTTAAGCCCGTCTGGATTTTTTAAAAGGTCAGTGGCTTGTTTCAGGTAAGGTTTTTGCTGTTGACCTTGTTCTGTTAGTAAATGGCTCAGGACAGCTGTAAGATTATCAAGAGTGCAGGCATCTTGCAGATACTCCGGTACAACATTTTTGTTCAGCAAAATATTCACCAGACAAACATGGTTAATCTTAATCAGGTGTCTGGCTAAAAAGCAAGTTACCGGCGACAATTTATAACCAATTACCATTGGCAGTCCCGTTAAAGCCAGTTCCAAAGAAACCGTTCCACTGGCGGCAAACGCCGCATCACTGGCGTAAAAGGCAGCATATTTATCGGCTGTGGTGGTTGTAACCGTGTGGCTTAGGTTGGCCTTTGTTAAAGTCTGGCTAATGATATTCGCAAAAACAGGCAGGGTGGGGGCCACAATATGAACCCCAGGAAAATTCTGTGCAACTTGACAAAACAGGGGCAATAACCGTTCAACCTCGCCCCTGCGGCTGCCAGCTAACAAAGTTACCACCGGTATGTTATCAGGAATATCGTGCCGTTCCCGAAATGTGGGGTCGGAGTGAATATCTTGTTCCAGTAAGGGATGGCCGACGAAGGTCGTTGCAAGACCATGGGGCAAAAAGTATTCGGGTTCAAAAGGGAACAGGGTTAACAAATGATCAACCCACTTCCCCAATTTTTTAGCCCTTCCTGGTCGCCACGCCCATACCGATGGCGCCACATAATGAACAATTTTTAGGGTAGGCAATTTCTTTTTTACAGCTTTAGCCACCCGATGACAAAAACCGGGGGAATCAATGGTAACCAAAATATCAGGTTTTTGGGCCACAATGTCATCAACGGTTTGCTGAATTCTTTTCATAAGACGGGGCAGGTGGGGGATGATCTCGGCAATTCCCATCAGTGATAACTCTTGCATGGGGAATAAACTGCTAAAGTTTTGCGCCGTCATTAAATCGCCGCCAATGCCTTTCATGCTTATGGTCGGATTGTTTGACCACAACGCCTTCATCAGCTGCGCGCCTAAAAAATCCCCAGAGGCTTCACCAGCAATAAGATAAATGGATAAAGCCATCTTAAATCCCCACGACAAAAATGCCTAACGCGTTGGCTTTCTCAATAACGATGGCTGAATCAAGAATCTGCGTGGAGCCGGCACTAACAGAAATGCCTTTCAGGCCGGCTTTGCTTATTTGGTCAACAGTGTTTGGGCCAATGGTGGGCAAATCAATGCGCTGATCTTGTCCGATTTTGGCTATCTTGATTAATACACCACCTTCTTCTGGTCGTTTTAAGCTGCTACAGCGTTGGATAAGGTTCGCTGTGCCTTCAATAGCCTCAACGCCCAACACAAGGCCCTGCTGAATGACGATGGACTGGCCGATGTCATAAGGTGATAAAATTTTTAAGATGCTGACACCTCGTTCAATATAGGCCCAGTCTTGTTCACTGGGTTGGGTTACGGTCAGACAACCTGACGGTGCCAAAAGGTCAGTTAAAATATCGCTTGGCTTTAAGATGGTAAATCCCTCTTGCTGCAGTAAATCAAGAATGCCAGACAGCAGGTCATTGTCACCTTTCAAAGCCCGCCAGCCCAGCTTCTTCATCCATTGGGTGCCGATTTTATCTAGGTGTAGTTCTGACCAGCTGGGACGCCTTAGTGCTCCAGCAAAGATAATTTCTTCGATGCCATTTTGGCGCAAATAATCAAGAATTTTGCCAATACTTCCTAAGGGAAACAAAGCTATTTCAGGATGCAGGTCGGGCGATGTTTGCCCTTCAAATCCGATGACAACCAAACTACGGTGGCGGCAGGCTTGAAGAATCTCGGCGGGTAAGGTGCCGCTACCAGCGATTAAAGCTAAGGTCACACGTTGTTCCTCTTTTTTAACCAAGTCTATACCGAACTATGCTAAAAAGAAAGTATCAGATGATGCTGCGGTGCTGGTTATGAGATATGTATTCCCTTGGCTCAAGTTATCTTCTCGGGAGTTGTCCCTGTTAAGGCCGTGGTCTTGATATTACGACGCCCACCTGGTCTATTGGCCACGAGAGGATCAAACTCAAGCCGCTCAGGCGGCATCACTGGTATTGTTACTGTCTACCTTACTTTTTCTTTGCCGTTCACTGGCTGATTTTAATTGTCCGCAGGCGGCTAGAATATCTTGTCCACGGGGCGTACGTACAGGTGATGAATAGCCAGCACGTTGAATAATGTTGGCAAATTCTTGAATCCGCCCTGCTGTTGAACACTCAAAAGACGAACCGGGCCACGGGTTAAACGGAATCAGATTGATTTTGGCGGGAATTCCCCGAATAAGACGCAACAGTTCTTTCGCATCGGCGTTGCTGTCGTTCACATCTTTCAACATCACATATTCAAAGGTTATGCGTCGCGCGTTGCTGGCCCCCGGGTACTGACGGCAAGCATCAAGTAATTCTTCAACCGGGTATTTCTTGTTCAAGGGTACCAGGTGATCACGTACATCATTGCGTACAGCATGTAACGAAACGGCTAGGTTCACACCGATCTCTTCTCCACATTTCTTCATCATCGGCACTACGCCAGAGGTTGAAAGGGTGATGCGTCGGCGCGATAAAGAAATCCCTTCATGATCCATTATAATCTTGAGTGCTGTTTTTACATTTTCATAGTTATACAGTGGCTCGCCCATTCCCATCATCACAATATTGGAAACATGTCGACCGCCAACAGGGGATGGCCATTCGCCAAACACGTCGCGTGCCACCATCATCTGACCGACAATCTCGGCACTGGTTAGATTCCTTACCAGCGTTTGCGTGCCGGTATGACAAAACTTACACGTTAAGGTGCATCCAATTTGGGAAGAAACACATAAGGTTCCTCGATCAACCTCTGGGATATGAACAGTTTCTGCCTCTTGGTTGTCATTAAACCGCAGCAACCATTTTTGCGTTCCATCGTTTGATGCCTGAGATGTGGCGATTTGGGGGCGTTCTATAACAAACGATTCTTGCAGATGTTGACGAATGGCTGCGGGCACATTGACCATGCGATCAAAACTATGGACACCATGATGATAAAGCCAGTTCCAAACCTGCTGCACCCGAAATTTGGGGACGTTATGCTCCTCAAAGTGAGTAATAAGATCTTCACGGCTTAGGCCAATGATGTTTTGAATGTTCATAATAATAATATTCTTAGGTGCCTAATGCTTTACATATAGGTAAGGTTATTGCATAACGCAACAACTGCTCGTACCTTTTTTACTGTTTCCGGTCTTAACTTGGATTAGATTGAATCTTTTTGCTAATTCAGAACCTTTAAAGGTAAGGCTGGCTGGATAAGACCCACCCCAATCTAAGGGGAAGAGCTCATTGCCTAAATCTCTGAAACAGTTCGAGAATTTATCTTGGACGCTGCCTTTAACGATACGGTTTTGTCTATAAACAGCGTCACGGGGGCGGGTTACTTTCATTAAAGCCACAGCGAGGCTTTGTTGGAGGTCGTGATGAAGATCATCTAAATCAGTGTCTGAAAAAGTTTGTTTACGAAGGATTTCAAATAAGTCTCCATCGCTGATTCGAGGATTTTTCACCGTATCTAACAGTTGGAAATATTCAACTTGTATCTCAGCTGCCTGTTTCCGTACTTCTTCTAGCCAAGGGCTGAATACGTCCTGAGATGGATGAAAGGAAGCATGACGACTAAAGGGGCGTCGAGGTTCGTGGAAATCTCTAACGACCAAAGCTTCGCCAACTTCGTCAGGATTACGATCAGAACGCATCATTGGCATGACAGTATCATAAACCTCCTTTGGCATGACCGTTATAGTGATACCTTGATGGGGGTCATCACTTCCATGAACAATAGGACAAAGGCCAAAAATTAAAATACATAAAAAAACTCTATACATCACAGGTCATTAAATAACAAACTAATAAATAAACAATAACGCAAACAAATGGAAATATTCAAGGCAAAAACAAACAAGAAAAACTTTTAAATTTAGTTCTTGTTAAAAAGCGGAAATTGAGGATGATTAACAGCCAAGAATAGCGTGCTGATATGCAGCGCAGTGGCAAAGTCACCTTGCTTGACCATGTTTAATAATTCTTGCCACGTAACAAAATGCGGTTCCACATCAGGTTCGGGCACAAAGGCCGGGTCAGACGTGGCGGTAACCAGAAAGGAATGAATTTTATTTTCCAAACGGCCGCAATCAGGGTAATGGGCACCAAGGTCATAAGTGTCTTGAACGACTAAGCCTGCTTCTTCATGCAGTTCTTGTCGGCAAGCTTGTAAAGGTGTTTGCCCCGTGTCAACAATTCCCCCTGGTAATTCCCAGTTAAATTGTTCAATGGCGGCGCGAAATTGACGAACAATCGGAATTTTACCATCTTCGCGCACAGCCAAGACCGCAACATAATCATTTTGTTGAAAACAATGGTACAGGGCAGGGCCCACCTTCAGATCAACGGTTTTCTCAATCAAATTAACCCAGGGCGATAGCTTCGTAACTTTTCTATTGGTGATCATGAATACCCACAGATTTCTTATAGGTGTCAATGACTGTATCAGCGGGGCCATCAAGTATAATTTTCCCCTGTTCCATCCACAGGCAACGGGTGCACAGCTCTTTTAAGATAGATAAGTCATGAGAGATAACAACGACGGTGCGCCCACTTTTTACAATGCTTTTCATTTTGGCAATGCTTTTTTGTGAAAACTCTTGATCGCCCGCGCCCCATACTTCATCAAGGAAAATGATGTCAGCCTGCAAATGGGCAGCCACAGAAAAAGCCAGTCGAACCATCATGCCACTGGAATAATGTTTAACAGGTGTGTAAATAAATTTTTCCACCCCTGAGAAAGCAATAATTTCGTCTAAACATTCGCGAATCTCTTGAGGGCGCATACCCAAGATCGACCCGTTTAAAAAAATATTTTCAAGTCCATTCAGGTCAGGGTGAAAGCCTGTTCCAATTTCCAACAATGTACCAACACGACCATAGACACGGGCTTCACCTGAAGTTGGTTCGGTAATGCGGGATAAAACTTTTAATAATGTACTTTTCCCCGCCCCGTTATGGCCGACGATTCCCAAAACTTCACCCTGGTTAACGGTGAAAGAAACGTCGTTTAACGCCAAAAATTCTTTTGTTTCTGATGTGGGTTTTTTGTGCAACCCAAGCCACTGGCCCAAAACCTTTTTAAAGGAATCCTCGCGGATGCTTCCTAGGTGGTACCTTTTTGTAAGGTGGTCAACAATAATGGCGGGATGAGTCATAAATATAATTTTTTAGATTCTATCGACAATGGTGCCCTCAATCTTATTAAAAAAGATTAGGCCAGAAACAAAAATCACCACCGAAAAAGCAGTTGAGGTTAAAACATAGAACATATCTGGTAGTTGCCCCCCTAGCAAAGCCCACCGAAACAGTTCAACCTGGGTTACTAACGGGTTTAAATAATACAAGGAATGTAACCGTTCGGGGATGATTGTCACAGGGTACATAATGGGCGTTGCAAACATCCAAACTTGTAATAAGAAAGGAAGCGCCGCACGAATGTCCCGAAATTGAACATCTAAGGCGCTAACCCATAAGGATAATCCCATCGTCAAGAACAGGGTCACTAATAAGATCAGCGGCACCCATAAAAGGTTAAGAGATAGGGCAACCCCGTAAAAGACAATCATTCCCAGCAAAATGGTTGACGCAATTATAAAATCAACACAGGTTCCCACAATAATTGCAAGGGGTACTAGCAGACGGGGAAAATAAACTTTTGATAGCATCGGCGCGTATTCGCTTAGGCTGGTTCCTCCTTGAGTCAGCATTCTTGAGACAGACTGCCAAATGATTAATGCTGAATAACTGAATAAGGGGTAGGGGATGCCTGCTGTTTGCACATGGAAAATATGGGAAAAGACCAAGCTAAAGATCAGCATCATGCTAAGGGGTTGGATGATGCTCCACAACCCCCCCAGCATGGTATACCGATATCTTACCTTCAAATCACGCTTAACAAACACCCACAACAAATTGCGGTAATGCCAAAGGTTAACCAATGGGTCTAAGGAAAATCCAGAACGTCGCTTGCAGGTGTAGAATTTGCCAGACATTAATTATTTTGAAGTCTGGGGTTGTTCCAGGTTTGAACCCCATCAACAAAATGTACGGTGTGACCGTCATATTCTTGTTGAGACAAAGGTGCGATCCTGTTTATATTCTCCCATCCGTGGCTTTGAAATAACGTATATATAAGTAAGTCCATGTCTCGACCTTTGGTGGGTTCAACATCAGGGCTGTGTGTTCCTACATGAATTTTTTTAACTTTTTGGTTTAATGTTTCCATAGAAGTAGACAAGACATCAAATTCAGCCCCTTGAATATCCATATGCATAAAGTCAACCAGAGATACTTTTTCAAGGAGAGAATCTAACGAGTAGCAAGGAACATCTATAAAATCCGGAAAATCTGGAACAGAGTGTCTGCTTCTTCCTAACATCTTTTTTATGATTCTTTTTAAAAAGTTTTCTGACGCCGGGGCACCATAATCAATAACATTTTGAGCAATGGACTGACCATACCAACTGTCCGATTTTCCGGCATAAAAAGGCAGAGAACCAGCTTGATCAGAAACGATTCCCCAAACCAATTTGTGATTTTCGGGATTAAGTTTATTATCCCGAAAATGTTCTTGCATCCACTTGTAATGGGTTGGTTCAGCTTCACAGGCGATTAAAGTACCCAAAGGCTTATTCATTAAATTGCAAGCGTTGGCCCCCAGCGCTAACCAACGACCGTAACCAGCACCTAGCTCTACCATGCAAAAGGATTGTTTGGCGCTTTCGATTGCGCCAACTAGATCTATAAAAGCATGAAAATCTTCATTGTAGGCAAGAGTAAATGCCTCTAAAACGTTCCCAGTTTTCCCGTTTAAAAGTTCTTGCTTAGAACCAAAATATTTTTTCTGCGTGACCCCTCCAAAGCAATCAAATATTACATTCTCTTCTTCCTTTGGGGTGAGGAAATTAATTTCACTAAGTGGATAAGGCCAACTTTTATAAGAAGGTGAGGACGCAGAAATCATTATATGTTTTTCCTTTTTTAAGATATTTTAGCTAGCTTTTGGCAGCAACCATCTGTTCATAAATCCATTCGTACGTTTTGAGCATGCCGTTTTTTAGCGATGTTGATGGTTCCCAATTCAGTTCTTTCTTAATCAACGTATTATCGCTGTTGCGTCCGCGAACACCTTTGGGGGCTGACAGGTTATAATTACGCTTAAGCTTAACGCCGGCAATTTCTTCTACAATATCGACCAACTGGTTGATGCTAACCAATTCAGAGCTGCCCAGGTTAATAGGATAGTCAATGTGGCTGTTCATGATTTTCAAGGAGCCTTCGACGCAGTCGTCAATATACATAAAGCTGCGGGTTTGTTCCCCATCACCCCAAATTTCAATTTCACCTGTACGGTTTTGTTGTGCCTCGATAACTTTACGGCAAATAGCTGCAGGCGCTTTCTCGCGACCACCATCATAGGTGCCCAAGGGCCCATAAACGTTGTGATAGCGGGCCACACGGGTTATCAACCCAAAATCTTCGCTGTAATGGCGGCACATGCGTTCGCTGAATAATTTTTCCCATCCGTAACCATCTTCTGGCATGGCGGGGTACGCATCGGCTTCTTTTAAAGCTGTTACGTCGGCATCGGTTTGTTTGTCAGCAGCATAAACGCAAGCAGAGGAGGAGAAAAAGAAACGCTTTGCCTTATGGTGATGGGCAGCCATTAACATGTGAGTGTTAATTAGAACCGATAACATGCACAAAGCTTTATTGTTTTCAATAAACCCCATGCCTCCCATATCAGCGGCCAGGTTGAAAACGGTTTCAGCACCTTCACAGGCAGAGAAGGCGGCGTCTTTTCCTTGTAGGTCTAGAATGCGGTTATCAACGCCGTCGACGACTTGGTACCATTCGGCAAGCGGTTTAATATCAACAGCCCGCAGGTTGGTGTACCCTTGGTCTTGTAAGTTCTTTATCAACGCACCACCGATAAAACCGCCAGCACCACCGACGACAATTTTTGCCTTCTTTTCTAACATCAGCTTTTTTCTCTCTCGTTATGAATATAACAGATTTTTAATGTGTCAGAATCATAGCCAAAACCGCATAAAAAATATATCTTTTTAGAATGAAATTAAAAGAAATACGTTCTTATGCTTGTTGATAGTCACTGTCATTTAAACTTTCCTGAATTTGAAAACGACCTGGATCAGGTTATTCAAAACGCTAACCAGCAAGGGGTAACAACACTTCTGACGGTGAATACCCGTCTCGATCAAACGGCGCATTTACAACAAATTGCCGAAACGTATGATCGGGTGTTTTTCTCGGTTGGGGTGCATCCTCATGATGCGGCTGAGTTTGTTTCAAAAGATTTAGTGGCTTCTCTAAAAATACTAGCTCAGCACCCTAAGGCCATTGGTATTGGTGAGACAGGTTTGGATTATCACTATAACAACAGCCCACGCCAGGATCAGCTTGATTGCTTTCATCAGCACCTACAGGCATCAGCAGACCTTGATTTGCCCATTATCATTCACACACGTGAAGCAGACGACGATACGTTAGCTTGCCTTGATGATCACCCAAAGGCTAAGGGCGTGTTTCATTGTTTTAGTGGATCAGCTGACTTGGCTAGGGCGGCCTTGGACCGTGGGTTTTACCTGTCTTTTTCAGGTATTATCACGTTTAAAACTGCCGAAGAGTTACGCCAAGTGGTTCAATTTGCGCCGATGGATCGTATTCTGGTGGAAACCGATTCACCGTTCCTGGCCCCCATTCCCCACCGCGGCAAACGAAATGAGCCAGCCTACACCCGTCTTAATGCCGAAAAGATTGCCGAAGCGAAAGGGATAATTTTTGAAGACGTTGCGATAAATACAACGAAGAATTTTTTTGATTTGTTTTCTAAGGCACCTCCTAAGTGATTTTTGTTGCTAAGCTTGCAATCTTGGTCAAATACGGCTAGGAAAGAAGAGTTAATTTTAGGAGACTTGAGTTTACTTTATGGCAAAAAGCGTAACATCCGCTTTGGGCAGTTTCACACCAGAAACGTTGCTGAAAGCTTATCTCCGAATGGTTCTAATCCGTCGGTTTGAAGAAAAAGCCGGTCAATTGTATGGCATGGGCCTAATTGGTGGATTTTGCCATCTTTATATTGGGCAAGAGGCCGTCGTGGTTGGCTTGCAGGCGGCTGCACAGCCCCAGGATACCGTCATTACCACATATCGCGATCATGGGCATATGTTGGCCTGTGACATGGATCCTCGTGGCGTGATGGCCGAGCTGACTGGACGCAGCGGTGGCTATTCCCGTGGCAAGGGCGGCTCAATGCATATGTTCAGCCGTGAAAAGAATTTCTTTGGCGGGCATGGCATTGTGGGGGCGCAAGTTCCGATTGGAACGGGCCTTGCTTTTGCGCACCAATACAAACAAGACAACGGCGTTTGCTTGGCCTATATGGGTGATGGGGCTGTGAACCAAGGGCAAGTCTACGAATCCTTTAACATGGCCGCCCTTTGGCAGCTTCCTGTTGTGTACATTGTGGAGGACAACCAATATGGCATGGGAACGTCCGTCCAGCGGGCGTCTGCTAATGGTGATTTTTATAAACGGGGGGAACCTTACGGCATTCCTGGAAAATTGGTCGACGGCATGGATTTGTTAGCTGTGCGCGAAGCTGGTGACTGGGCCATTAACCATGCCAGAAGCGGGCAGGGGCCAGCCCTGTTGCATATTAAAACCTACCGCTATCGCGGGCATTCCATGTCTGATCCTGGCAAGTATCGCAGCAAGGAAGAGGTGGAAGACTATCGCCAAAACCAAGATGCCGTCGAACGGGTGCGACAATTAATTCTGGGTCATAAAATCGCCACTGAAGAAGATTTAAAAGCGCTTGATAAAGAAATTAAGGAAATCATGATAGAAACTGTTGATTTTGCTCAAACCTCGCCCGAGCCTGATCTGGCTGAGCTTTACACCGACATTTTGATAGGGGAATCAGCATGACCCAAATGTTAACCATTCGTGAAGCTTTACGCGATGCCATGGCCGAAGAAATGCGCCGTGATTCCAATGTTTTCCTGATGGGCGAAGAAGTCGCGCAGTACCAAGGTGCCTATAAGGTCAGCCAAGGACTTTTGGACGAATTTGGCCCCAAGCGTATCATCGACACCCCCATTACCGAACATGGTTTTGCGGGTATCGGCGTTGGTGCAGCGTTTGGCGGTTTAAAGCCTATTGTAGAATTTATGACCTTTAACTTTTCCATGCAGGCGATTGATCAGATTATTAACTCGGCAGCAAAAACATTATATATGTCTGGCGGACAAATGGGCTGCCCGATTGTGTTCCGTGGGCCCAACGGTGCGGCATCTCGTGTGGGTGCGCAGCATTCCCAATGTTTTGCCAGCTGGTATGCCCACTGTCCAGGCCTGAAAGTGGTCAGCCCTTACAGTGCAGCCGATGCAAAGGGGTTGTTAAAGGCAGCCATTCGTGACCCGAATCCTGTGATCTTTTTGGAACATGAACTAATGTATGGCCGTTCCTTTGAGGTGCCGACTGACCCTGATTATATTTTACCTTTAGGTAAGGCAGCGGTGGTGCGCCAAGGCAAAGACGTAACCGTGACGGCCTTTTCAATGATGGTTGGTTATGCCCTTGAGGCGGCCGAGCAATTGGCGAAGGAAGGAATTGACGTGGAGGTTGTTGACCTTCGGACTCTGCGCCCCCTGGATACCGATACCATCATTCGGTCTGTGCAAAAAACCAACCGCATCGTCAGCCTGGAAGAAGGTTGGCCGGTGGCGGGCATGGGTTCAGAGGTTTGCACCGTTGTGTGTGAAAAGGCCTTTGATTATTTAGACGCACAGCCTGTTCGGGTGACGGCGGAAGATGTGCCCTTGCCATATGCCGCCAACTTAGAGAAACTGGCTTTACCCAGTGTTGATAAAATTATTCAGGCGGTCAAGACCGTTTGTTATAAGTAAATATAGATAAAACAAGGATCCTCTTTATGCCTATTCAAGTTCTTATGCCAGCTTTAAGTCCAACGATGACCGAAGGAAATTTGATCAAGTGGCATAAAAACGAAGGCGACTTAGTGAAGTCGGGCGATCTATTAGCGGAAATTGAAACCGATAAAGCGACCATGGAGGTCGAAGCCGTTGATGAAGGGGTTCTGGCAAAAATTCTTGTGGAGGCCGGAACAGACAGCGTGCCTGTTAATACGCTGATTGCCTTGATTTTGGAAGAAGGGGAAGATCACAGCGCCCTGGAAAACATGCCAAGTAAAACGATGCCAACCGCTATTCCAGCAGCAGTATCGTCTCCTGCAGAGCCTGCTCCTTCGAAGCCGATGACAGTATCTTCTGGTGAACGTGTTTTTATCACCCCTTTGGCTAAACGCCTGGCACAGCATCATAACGTAGACGTTGCCGATTTAGGCGGCAGTGGGCCTAAGGGACGCATTATCAAAGCTGATATTGAAAAAGCTTTGCAATCCACACCTGCTGGTAAAGCCCCCGTTAGCCATGGTGGATATACCGATATCAAACTGAATGGCATGCGCAAAACCATTGCGAAACGGTTAACTGAATCGAAACAAACCATTCCTCATTTCTACCTAAGCGTTGATTGTGATTTAGGGGCGTTACTGGTATTGCGGCGCCAGCTTAATGAATTGCCAAGTTCAACCCAAAAAGTATCTGTGAATGACTTTGTGGTGCGCGCCTGTGCTTTGGCTTTAATCAAGGTGCCTGAAGCCAACGTTACCTGGCACGATACGTTTGTTCGCCAATACCAAAATGCTGATGTGGCTGTGGCCGTTGCAATAGAAGGGGGATTGATTACCCCGATTGTACGCTCAGCCGAACAGAAATCATTGTTGGATATTTCAAAGGAAATTCGCAGCCTGGCCGAACGCGCACGGGCGGGTCAATTATTGCCAGAGGAATACCAAGGGGGCAGCTTTAGTTTGTCGAACCTGGGCATGTACGGGGTGCGCGACTTTGCCGCCATTATCAATCCACCTCAGGTGTGTATCTTAGCCGTAGGGGCAGGGGAGCAGAGGCCTGTTGTTAAAGATGGCCAGTTGCAAATTGCGACCGTTATGACGTGCACTTTGTCGGTTGATCATCGCGCTGTAGATGGGGCACTTGGGGCCCAATTCTTGAAAGTCTTTAAGGAATTAATTGAAAATCCATTAATACTAGCGATATAAGCAAGATTCCTTCGGGACGCCTGCAAAAATAACACTTCACCATCACTTAAAACTTTGCTAAATGGGAGTGCGTGGTAAGTTTGGAAATTTAGGATAAGTATTTTTCCTTAATTTCTAAAGTTAAGAAGGTCACTAGAGATGGAACAATTTTCTCACTATTCTGATGTCGGCCTATTTGTAAAAAAATTTACAGAGAAGAATGATGGGTTGTTGGCTCTTGTCCAGCCCCTAATCTC
>CAIVFQ010000198.1 GCA_903905285.1 uncultured Alphaproteobacteria bacterium | reverse complement strand
GAGGATTCAGAACAACCCGAGGAGCCGAAGTCTTTTGCCTAATTCGAGGCTTTCTCTCAACGAGACGCAAACAGGGGTTTAATATCTTTCATGCCATCCTAAATCCTCAGTTCTGCCCACAATAAACCTGGGTAGTTACCAATCAGGTGTTTTTGGTCGCACCCAAAAATCTTTTCAGCCTCAATCATTGCAGATTGAGTAGGATCATTGGCAGAAAAGGCGCCATCAACAAGACGATACTCTGGGCTGCAATCAGTTGCGGCTATCTTATATGGTGAAAAATACGTGGGGGCTGCGCCCGTTCCTTGAGCGATATCACCTGTGTGAAAACAACTTCTGTCCGGTTTCCAGCTTTTGAAAATAACGGTTTTATTAGATTCTAGGTCAAAGGCCGGAATCATAGTCCGTGTTAGGCTTTTATCAAAAGTTGCATCCCCAAAAATACGTTCTGAAACTTGTTGTGGGCCGCTGCTTTTATACTTAGGGCCTAATAATCCCCAAAGTGAGCATCGCGATTGAAAAAGATTGGGTATTTCAACTTCAAAATTCTGAAGCATTTGTGTGGCTGTAAACATTGGCTGAGTAGGATCATCTTTTCTTGGAAGTGTTAATCCTGCAACGATTGTGCCACCGATAGAACTTCCTGCCATAAGATCAAATATTTCGCAGGCAGGTATGTGTTTTTTTGTTTGTTCTTTGACTTCCTTTTCAGCCTCACTTAAAAAAACCAGTGGTATTATCCCTCTTGTGCCGCCGCCTTCAACGGATAAAACATTAACAGGCCTTTCTTCTTTTTCTTCTGACCTAAGGTCCATTGCGGCAACTTGTCCACTGGAACAAACCAAAACAGCGCCTAATGCCAATCCATTTAAAAGCATCGCTATTAAAGGGCTGCCCTTTTTGTTTTTAACACTTTTGTATAAATCGTTCTTCATTTCAAAATCCATTTTTTAAACCCATAGATAATTGAATGTAGTATTAATTTGTTAATTAACATTTAATATAAGTAAATATGTGATTTATAATGGTTTTGTATTATCAAGCAACCGATCAACTAAAGCGTCAAATTCGTCTCTTCTGCTGTCTATCATTTCTAAAGTCGCCTGTTTGTAATGTTTCAGAACCTCAGGATCATAGCTATCTATTCGATGCTGTCTAATCCTAATAGGGGGGCTCCAGCGTGAATATCGATCGCCATATTGATGTTGCATGCTGTAATTCGTAAGGCTGCGTTGCCCATAAAGAAAAAGGTCTTTTAAGGCAATGCCCCAAACAATAAGCCCAGCGTTTTTATATAAGTAATAAGGATACGGCCTGTTTATAACGCCTGTTCCCAGGGAAAGAATTTGATGATTTTCGTTGCGTCCGAACAGCTTTTCTGCCTCAGTAACGGTAATTTGGGCGGGGTCATTAGCAGAAACAGCACCATCAACAAGACGATAACTTGTCGGTGCGAAACCTGCCCTTGGAAGAGAGTTCATCACGTGCGGTTCGAAATAAGTGGGTGCTGCGCCGGTTCCCTTAATGATGTCAGCTGTCAATAAATCTTTGCTTTTGTCTTTCCAGCTTTTAAAAATAACTGTTTGACTTGTGTTTAAATCAAACGCTGGCATCATGATGGGAACTAAGGTTTGATCAAAAGTTGTACGCCCGAAAAAATGTTCTGCAACTTGTTGGGGGCCGCTGCTTTTGTATTTAGGTCCCAATAATCCCCACAATGAAAAACGCGATTGGAAAAGAGTGGGTAGCTTGTTTTCAAATTCATCAAGCAATTCCGCAGCGCTAAACCGCGGTTCCCATTTGGATCTTTCAATAGATGTATTCCGCGGCAGTGTTAAGCCCGCGGCTATTACGCCACCAATAGAAGTTCCTCCAACAAGGTGAAATATCTTGCAAACGGGAAGCTTGGCTTTCTTTTCCAGTTCACTTAGAAAAACTAATTGTATAACGCCTCTTGCCCCACCGCTTTCAAGGGGCAGAACATTTACGGCTCTTGTCGCTGCTTTTCTTAAAAGATGCAAACCCTCTGCAGCTTGGGCATTAGACCCAAGCGTTAGAACACTTACCGTCAATAATGTATTCAAAAATACAGACAATATATGGCGGGTCTTTTTATGTGTGCAAATATTTTTATTCAATTTTAAATGCTAACAAAAAGTCTTTAACACTTAATTTATAAACAAAATTTATTAATTGAGACTTTTAACCATAGATAGTTTTTGATATAATGCCCTGAGGTTTTTTAGAAGGAAGGGGCCTAGTTATGGCGAAATGTAAATTTTGTGAGAGCGAAGAGCATTATAAGAATGGAATTGTTAGAGGGCATCAACGT
>CAIVFQ010000197.1 GCA_903905285.1 uncultured Alphaproteobacteria bacterium | reverse complement strand
GAGGATTCAGAACAACCCGAGGAGCCGAAGTCTTTTGCCTAATTCGAGGCTTTCTCTCAACGAGACGCAAACAGGGGTTTAATATCTTTCATGCCATCCTAAATCCTCAGTTCTGCCCACAATAAACCTGGGTAGTTACCATCATTCTTCAATACAACCGTGTCATCCAAACCAATGTCCAACGCCTGTTCAAGGGACACTTGGAACTCAACCTCAATGCACCGAGCCGTTCCCGCCAGATAAGCTTTTGCCATTTCAATCGCATGATCAATCACTTGCTTACCCCTAGCCGCCTGGAAAAAACTGGCGCTGTCAGAACCGGGCAAAATCTCCCCAATATTTTGCAGCTGTATTTTTAGTTTTTTGTGCCGGGGACGAATTTTCCCCTTTAATTGAAAATCATGATGCAACATAAAACGCGCCACTTCGGTTCGCTTTTGTCTATACTGCCAATCAAGCCAGAGCTCACCTTTAAACCAGGCCCTTTTCAATCGCACCGGCTTTCGATCAGGGCCCAAGGAAAATTCTGGACTTAATGTCGGATAAAGGTTCAACCCCCCTGTGCGGGGTGGATTCATTTTCTCTAAGAAACTTTTGGTGACCTGATAACCGCTTTTCTTTCTGGTTTTTGTAGGCCCAATCTTATCTCCCACTTTTGGCCAATGATGAATCAACGGATTCGGGGTCAGCGTGTTGATTTTCCCATTTGAAAACGACTGCGCAATTTTAGGAAATAAATTAAGCTCCCCATTGGCTTTTTGCACCCACTCTGCTTTGACTTCAACTTCAACCGCATCCAAAGGAACATCACCTAAGCCAATTTTCAAACTGTCAGCCAACACCCCATCACTCAGGTCAAGCCGCCTTTTCCCCTGAAACACATTCGACAACCCAACCGTACCAAGGCAACGATCCCAACAAAATAACTCTGGGCGCGCCTCCAAAACATTGACGGGATTATCATCACCAGGCTCAATAAAAAGATCATCGTAAAAAGGGACGGTCTTTAACTGACAAGCCAGTTCAGAAATCTGTTTCCCGGCATCTTTAGGTTCCGCTGACAATTCAATCTCGGCAAAGTCCTGATTAAAATTCCGTGGAAAGCCCAAAGGCTGCCCCTGAAATAACACCGTAAATTTTTGATTTTGATCCTCACAACTAATAACCGCCCAGCTTGACAGAACAGGCGCGTTTGTTGGCACCAAAATCTTAGCCAGCGCCACCTCTCCTTCTTTTTGAGAAATCGTTAGCTTAAAGATCTTTAAATCTTCCCGTTTTAAAGATTCTATATTTTGAAACTGTTGCTTATCCTTAGCCCAGGCAAAGTATATCTTCATAAAACCTCTTGTATAAAATTAACTCGACATTATTTATTGAACAGGCTATAAGAATCCGTAACACTACCTACTTGTTCGAAAATTACCCTTCATGAGCAATCTTAAAACCGCCTCGATTACAACTAAGCCCTTAGATTTGCGCGAAAGCTTTTCGCCAAAACTGCAACTTTTGGCTCTGCTGAAATGGTTTGTTAGCCGTGGCTATGCACAAGGCGTATTCTGGGCTGTCATGATTTGTGTGGTCAGTGTCACCAATGACCTGTTAATGAATCATCTGGGTAATCGTCTTCATGTCATCGAAATTTCGTTTTTTCGTTTTCTTTTCAGCATGCTTTCCGTCCTCCCCTTTATACTTTCCAGGGGGACTCACTTATTCAAAACTTCACAACCCATGATGCACGTTTGGCGTGCTGTTGTTGGGGCCTGTGCTTTGGGCCTGTGTTGTTATTCCGTAAACATTATGCCCCTTGCTGAAAACACGACCATCATGTTTGTGGAACCGTTGTTTTTCTTGATTCTTGCTTTTTTCATTCTGGGTGAAAAGGTCAACCTACAACGTTGCATGGCAACCGGCATTGGTTTCATTGGGTTAGCTATTATTCTGCAACCCGGAACGGAAGCCTTTCAAATCGTTGCCTTTGTTCCGATGACAGCAGCCATCTTGTTTGCGGTTTTAAATATCATGGCCAAAACCATGATCCGCGATGAACATTCTTACACCTTGTTGTTTTATTTTGGTTTAGGCACAACCTTATTTGCGTTAGTCCCCGCCTATTTCTTTTGGCAAACACCCACGCTTTTTGAACTCTCACTCTTGGCTTTGCTAGGTATTGGCGGCAATATGATTCAAGTCTGCTTATTCCGCGCCTTTTCAGCCACCGAAGCCTCAGCCCTTGCCCCTTTCCGATATGTTGAATTCATTGTTGCTGCGACCTTTGGTTACCTAATCTTGGGACAAATCCCAACCCTAGCCATTGTATTAGGTGCCTCTCTTATTATCGCCGGAACGTTTTACATTACGGTCGTAGAAACCCGCCGTGAAAAACGGGATAGAAGAGATAACATTAAAGAAATCACCCAATAAATTTTGGAAAATAGATTCCGAAAGGCGAAGGTATACCCGATGGATTTCGGAATATGGATTCGAAAATAAGGGGCGAGCGCCCAGAATGTACACTTGCTACATGAGGACGCAAGCTCCCGCAATTTTCGGAGAGCAGATTTCGAAATTCGAAGGGTATCAGCTTAGATCTCTTCCAACTCCAGTCTCCACCCCACCTTCAATCCCCATTCGTTTGTATGCAGGGTGTACCGTACTGTACGCATACTCAACCACGGACGGTAACTCACAAAACAGGGGATGCGTCTTTCTTGCAATTGAATCTGGTTGTTGTCTATACGCTCTACAGAAATCGGCTTTTGACCTTCATCCATAGCAACAACTGACTCCTCCACTGCCGCTCGTTCAAGCATAATCGGGTTGTTATCCATATCAGGCAGAACCTTTTGCCACAAACGTTGAATGCATCCCACTTGAACAACCGAACCAGGGCTTAATCCTTCCGTAGCCAAACTTGTTTTATCGGCACAGTAAATAATCGATCGATACTTAGAACGGGGATTACCAACAAAAACCAACTCACCATTAAGGGTACGCCTTAACTTTCCTTGCTCCACCGGCACCAATTCTTGTATACACCCTCTGGCTGACAAAGGCGGCAACCCACCCAAACTTAAGATTAATTCTGTTTCCATTATCGTTACATCCATCATCAAAAATTAAGTATCAAAATTCTTTTGAAACCGAGAATTTTTATTGAATACAAGGCGATGGTTTCGGACTATTCAGACCACCGTGGTTTATCATGTACCCTCCCCCTCACACTCTCTTTTGCCTGTTCTTCCAACCATTCCAGAACAGCGCTAGAGTTAACAATTATCGTCTGCGCCTCTTCTGCTGACGGTTGCGGATTAAGAATCCGCTGAATCAAAGACGACTCAATTTTTTCTTTTTTAGGTTCCATATTTATCTCTTTTACATAGTTTCCCGGTGTCCTCGTCATTTTAACGTCCAAGATCAATCCCCACAGCCACCCTTGTCATTCCCACGCAGTCGAGGATCCAGACAACAATAAAATTCGCAATGGTTATACCTAACCTCTTATCAGGACATCATAATACTGCTGCACATTTCTTGGCTTGTTAGCAGCCGGCATATCAACCACATTATCTGACAAACGCATCATTCCACTTTTTCCATCTTTTAAATTTAAAACCTTTCCATCCATCGCCTGTCGCACACTGTCCGATAAATCCAATGATTCACGGCCACTGGGGGCTTTACTAAAAATTGACGCCTTCAACCTAAGACGCGTATTCGCGCTGTGCTGACTTAGAATCATCGATGTCCAAACTTCCTCAATCTCCAACACTATCAACGGCAGCGCTACACAAGGTGGAACGGCAAGATGAATATTGTCTGAAACGCCGGCTGTTTTAACACTTTCCTCTGTCACCAACAAGTGGCGAACAGCACTCAAAACTCCAAAATCAGCCATTCTCTTTTTCCTTTCCATGGTCAGCGACAACTGTCTCCACAAAACCATTTGATGAAGAGAGTTGAAATGGGAACAATATATCTAAAATTTTACCTTTCCAGATTATCGCCAGCAAGTCTGCATGTAAAGCATTTCTGTTAATATTTTTACGCATAGCTACACGATACAAACCTTTCGCTTTTTGGCTTTCCATAACATGCCAAACGTCACCCTGCTGGCGATTAAAGGCCGAGATCGGCTTTATCATTGCCCAAACCTCTCCCAATTCTTTCCACGTTTCTTGATAATCCCCTTCAGATGTTTGAATCAGCACACGCTTTAAAAAAGTTATCCGTTCCTTTAAACAACCAGCCGTTAATCTTTTCATGTCAGCCCCACACTTCTGTACGGTGCCAATAAGTCTTTGAACATACCGTCTTGCCCTACCTTGGCTTCAAAGCCTGTGCTGCACCTATTCTCATAAAAATCAGCAATTCTCACCAACAGGGTTTGACGAATGCTTGCCGGAATATTTTTTGGGTAATCGCCATAGCCCGCTCGATAAATCACTTCAACAGCCTCACCCGCAGCTGCACAAATCAGCTTTGGCATGGAAGTCATAGTCTCCAACCCATACCGTTTCAAAGGCTGTTTACGGCCTCCTGAAAGAACTTTATGAACAGAAATAATTTCAATAAGCGGGGGATACGGCAATTTAATTTCCACCAAACCATCCCCTCCCCCCTTGGCAGGCTGCCACAGTAACTGCCACGTTCGACCAATCAACGATTTCCCTAAATAGGTCTCAACGCTCTGCGTGGCTGCCTGTATAACCATCAGCAAGTAATCATCTTCAAACGAATGGTCAAGACGCAAATGCGCCTTGACCTCCACCAAGCTAACAACCTCAATTTCCGCTGGTTTTAATACCGTCAGCATGGTTTATTCCTTTACAAAATTGACAACTTTAATGGCATCCGTGTTTATGACATCGCCACCCACGCGCTTGGTCGTATAAAATTCCACATAAGGCTTGGCGCTATATGGGTCACGCAATACATGAATGTTTCCGCGATCCACAATTTGATACCCTTCCCGAAAGTTTGCAAAGGCAACCGCTGTGCTTGTTTTGCCTCTTACAAGGGGTGGCATTTCATCCACAATCACCACAGAATGCCCCAGCAACGTGTGGGGCTGTCCCGCTAACAATCCGGGTTGCCATAAATAGTTCCCTGTTGATCGGTCTTTTAATCGCCGAATGGACGCCATAGCACTGCGCGACATCAACCACACAGCACCTGGCAGATACTCAGGCTTCATCGCATTCAAAACATCCAGCAACGTATCGCTGTTCGGCAAATCACCATCAGCCCCACTTTTAAAGGCTTCAATTTTTCCACTTTCGCTGCAACCCGCCTCAACCAAAGGATAATTCAAAAACCCCCTTGGCTTGCCATTGCCATCCCCATGAATAAACGCCGCTGTTTCGGTACGGGCAATTTTGTCCGTAATTTTACTGATAAGCCACGTTTCCAAATCAATGCTGGCATCATCCAAAAGCTTTTAGCTGGCCCTTGGTTTGGCATAAATCTGATGGGTTGGAATCTTAAGTTTTATCAGCTCTGGTGTCGTTGTCTCGGCCCTATCTTCCACCTCACTAACCCAACCCACATCGGCACAGCCTTTATCCAACAACAATTCCAAGCTATCGCCAGAAATACTGGTAACCCGGGCTAAACTTCTTAACGGCGATGATTGCAATAAAGTTTGGTGGATATGTTCCATCATCGGTTGGGGAATCAAATATCCCCCTTGCGATCCTTCTTGGGCTGTCAAAGACTTTTGCTCATACCCTTCAAATCCCTTACCCACATAATTTAAAAACGCCTTCTTCTCGACACAGTCACTGTCGTTTTGATTCTCCGTTAAGAAGGGCCTATTTTTGGCTGAATAGGCCTGATTGAACCGATGATCTTGCTTTTGTTGAAACGTTTTAAACGACGTCTCTAAATTATTCAAAGCTTCATCAATTTTATTGAGACTTAAATTTTCCATGGTTTTCCCTTTGTTAATGTAAAAAAAAAGGAGCTAGACTTGCGCCCAGCTCCGCTCTTAAATAGTTTTTATGTTATGAAACTTGATTTAACCTCCTTTGAAAAAGCAGTTAACCGACTTGAACAAAGCCTGATAAGTCTTCATTCAAACGCTATAAAACAGGATGAGGCGTTAATCCTCACTGTACAAGCTGGTGTAATTAAAGCATTTGAGTTTACTTATGAACTCTCTTTGAAAACCTTAAAACGTTACCTCGAAATGACAGAAGCTAGCCCAGACGTCGATGGCATAAAGTTTTCTGAACTCATTCGTATATGTAATGAGAAAGGCTTGTTGTTGTCGGACATAATCGCATGGCGTCAATACCGCAACGAACGCAACATCACAAGCCACACTTACAACGAAGAAAAAGCTGAGGAGATTTTAAAAGAAATTCCTCAATTCCTCGAAGAAGCCAAATTCGCATTACGAAAACTGAAAGAACGTGCCATATGACACATCTCTCCAATATTTCCCCTGATCACGTTGAGATTGTGCAATTTGTTATCAAAAACTATCTATCACCCGATGCGCGTGTTTATGTCTTTGGCTCTCGTGCAAGAAATTTTCTGATTTGGATCTAGCCATAGACGCTGGCCGTAAACTAACATCCAGAGAAGTAGGATATTTTAAGGACGCCTTTGACATTTCAGACCTAGCTTATAGAGTTGACATCCTCGACATAAATGACGTTAGGGATTATTTAAAAAAAATCATAGAGCCTGATATGATCGAACTCTATCCGTTGTAACTCAATGACAGCCAGCTGAAGCTGGCAGGTTGCTATCTAGACTGGAAGTCGCGGT
>CAIVFQ010000196.1 GCA_903905285.1 uncultured Alphaproteobacteria bacterium | reverse complement strand
TGACGATTTTTGTGTATCTTAGGCTCATGAGGGAACTACCTTGGTCGGTTTTCCCTCAAAACTCTCACTATTTTACTTAAAATGCAACTTACGCAGAAGGTCTACTAGCTTTGGAGTTTATTTAAATTTATGCCTATGTTTTTTTTGTATACTTTTCTGGTGCTTTCCTTTTTGGTGTCTTCGGTTTCCCAAACTTTCTGTGCAACGAAGGAGGAGAGAAAAGGGGCGCCCCTAGATTTTGAGGGTTTTGCTCGTCTATACCTCTCCTTGACGGAGGGGCCAAGGGCTATAGGTTCTCAAAAACCTGAAGTCGCAGAAACAATTCTCTCTTTAATGCCGCTTGTGCGTGGTCATGCACACTTTACGAAAGGCTTTCAATCATTAGTAAGTGCTAAGGATTTAGACTCAGTGGGCTATATGCGAATGGTGAGGGGATTGGTTGGAGATAAAATCACTGATGGTGTGTTAAAGCTAGATGCCCAGATTACGGCTCGTTTTGCTGACTTCTTGTTTCAAAGCTTAGAAGGGATTTTGAGAATACATGCCCAGGTTAAAAATAAGGCAGGGGAAGATTGTGTTGGTGCAATGAACGAAGGCCTTAGTAATTTGCTGCAAGAAATCAATGAGGCATCCAATAGAACAGCAGCAGATATTATGACAGCTCTTGCCTTCGGTTGGCAATCGGAAGACCCTCGATGGTCCATTGGTGTGAAAACACTGTTTTCTAGGAGTATTCGGTATTCCGGGAGCTTAACCTCAGAATCTGTACAGAGGAAGTTGGCCTTTCTAGAGCTTTTAGGTGAGGATAAACGAGCGTTTGGTCAGTTGGCTTCTGACGCTGGTCAGGCAGAATTCTATGCATTGTGCGGTGATAATGTCATGGCTGTTCACTGTTTCGAAGAGTTAATGTTTTATCAAAAAATTAACGCTGCCCTTTCGGCGTGCGTAACAAGATCGCCCCTTGAGGAAATGGTTATGCGTACTGGTGAGGTGATGGGCGGTAATGTGCCTAAGCTTCTTGAGCTTTTTGGTGAACAAACACCTAGCTTGTCATCGGGTCGGCGTTTTGTGATAGATCAAATTCGCAATCAAACTCTCCGCAAACTCATTCTACCCAATACAAGTTTTATTGAAGGACTTTTAAATCCTCTTGTTGAATTTGTTGCGAAAGAAGCATTGCAAATAAAAGCAGAACGGACAGCACAGAAAAAGAAAGAAAAAAAGCGTAAAAAAAACGCCAAAGAAAAAGCTAAAAAAGCTTTGGAAAAAGCAGCACAAGAACAAGAATCTTCTGGAGCGGCGGCTTCAGTTAGTTCTGAAAGGATAGATGAAAGTAGAAGTAATGTGGAGGAATCTGATTTAGCACAAGAACAAGAACAAGAACAAGAACAAGAATCTTCTGGAGCGGCGGCTTCAGTTAGTTCTGCAGTGATGAAAGATGATGAAGAAGATGAAGACAGTGATGAGGAGTCTGGATTTAATTTGGCTGCTGCTCTTCATTTCCAGAAAGGGCATAAGCGTCAGGTGGCGTCTACAGTAGCAGATATGGGCGGTGCAGCGTCTAGTGTCTCAAGCAAAGAAATATCATTTCCCCGGTCGACATTTTCTGAGGTCGTTTTGGAACATGAAAGGGGGACGGTTAATACTTTGGATTTTAGGGAATTTCTGGCGCACGTAAGGGGAAGTATTGAAAAGCCTCGTAACAATGGAATGACGTACTATACGCTGCCAAATGTTAATGGTACGGGTAATATCCTTTACCATGTCCATCTTCCACATGCCGACAAAGACCCTTTTTATCGCGCGATTTTGCATCACTTTATTAGGCCGTCTGTGGCTGATGCCGGTTTTACGGCAGAAATGTTTGGGTAATCTATTTTATCGATATGTTCGTGTAGCCCCCCGTGAAAACGGGGGGATAGACATGCGACAGGGCTTCTCTGTTTTTCAAAAACGTTAGAATTTTGAGGATAAAAATAATCGTAATTATTTTCTATATAATACAGATAAAAACATTTTGCATTATTTGTATAATTCGAATATAAAGTGATTCGTTGTTAAAATATGGAGACTTTTAACCATAGATAGTTTTTGATATAATGCCCTGAGGTTTTTTAGAAGGAAGGGGCCTAGTTATGGCGAAATGTAAATTTTGTGAGAGCG
>CAIVFQ010000195.1 GCA_903905285.1 uncultured Alphaproteobacteria bacterium | reverse complement strand
TCCTCAGTTCTGCCCACAATAAACCTGGGTAGTTACCACTTTCCAATCATCTCACCTTCTGTACAGGCTGCAAGCTTAAACCCACCAGATCTCCCAATTCTCTTTGCAGCTTATTTTCTGAAAAAGCAAGTTTTTCTGCGGTTTCACAGTTATTCCCGCCAAAAAACCTTTGAAACCCACAGAAACATTAGGTTTTGTCCAGTTGCGTCTACGAAAAATATTTTTCAAAATCCTTGATTTCTGCGGGTTTGAGAGCCAAGCGGGAATTCCTGGCGGGTTCAGTGCAAACTTACCAAAATAGCTGCCAATTGTACTTTTTTGAACAGACTGTTTATTTTGTGTCTCATTCTAACAAGTAACATCGTTATGGTATTAAAAACGCTCTATTGTACCAAGAACATCGATATACTACTTAAAATGCCTGTTTTGATATAAATTCGATTATTTATAAAATATACTAAAAATTTATACTTTACCTTTGCGATTTTCCCCTTATACTGTCCTGCAGTGGGGGTTACCTCTCCACTTTTCGTTACACCAACAAGCAAAGGATGTTATGCATATGAGTTTTCAAGATCAAAAAGTTGTTTCCCCGCTTCTATCGCGTCGCGAAGCTGCTCAATTTTTAGGAATTAGAGAAAGTACGCTGGCTGTTTGGCATGCCACTGACCGTTATCCCTTACCTGTTATCAAGGTAGGCCGACTGGTTCGATATAGACGGGATGATTTAGAACGGTTTTTAGATCAACGGACAACATCTCATACGTCCCAAAGGCACGGGGGTTAACTATGTCACACAGCCATCAAGACAGAGCACCCTTACAGAGGTTGTTGTTTGATTACACCACGGCTTCTTTACCTCAGAAAGTGAAAAGGCGGAAATATCAAACGTTTATCTTGGCTCCTCACTTCGAGGGTCTGATGAAAAAGTATCCGAATCCTCGAAGGAGAAAATTATCCGAGAATTCCAACAAGCAATTGGAGCTGTCTTTTCATGAAAAATAGCAACTTGTTCGAAGAAAAGATGTGCCGTTGGTTATGAAGCCCAACGGCACTTTTACGCACTTAACAAAACTGTCAGGCAGAACAGTAAGGAAAGACGACCCTGCCTGACGTGATTACGAAAGGAATTATAAAATGGTATTGTCTAATAATCCAGATAAAAATATCTTGGATCCAGTAATAGAGGAAAATCCTATTCATGATATTCTCAAAAGCTTTGGAGCCAATATTGAAGAGTTACACAAACCGATAGATTTTGATGACTGGACACGCTGGGGAAAGAACAATCGGTACTCTGCTAGGCTTATACGCGGCGTTGTTGGGGATGAGGGACTTGTCTATCGAGATTTTACATCTTCTGAAAAACCAAAGGTTGTTTTCTTTAACAACCTTCGAGATCCTTCAGAGGAAGAATTATTCTTCCGTGAGCCCATGACTGAACAGGCTTACCAAGAAGCTGACCTAGAAACTCAAAGAAAACATGAGGAAGCGGCTATCTTAGCCAACCAAATGTGGGAAGAAGCTCGTTTGGAAGGAACGTCTGACTATTTGGATCAAAAACAAGTTGAGGGTTATGGCCTTCGCTTCAGTGAAGATCAGTATGGTCGGTTTTTGGTGGTTCCTTTATATGATGCCAGCGGTAAGCTTTGGAATGTTCAAAAGATTTATGACCCCAGACCCGATGGTTCGAATAATAAATGGTTTTTGACTGGGGGACGGAAAAAAGGGTGTTTTTATCTTCTGGGTAAGTCTTTCGGCGAGCTTCTCGGCGACTCACCTAGCGATCAGCCAAGTCATAATAGTCTTGAAGAGCCTGCTCCTTTTATTGTCTGTGAAGGGTATGCCACAGGGGCCAGTATCCATGCAGCAACGGGACTTCCTGTTGTGGTTGCTTTTGATGCTGGCAATCTCAGGCCTGTGATAGCATCGTTTAAAGAAGACTTTCCAACGCTCGTAATCCGCATTGCTGCTGATAATGACCAGTGGAATGACAATGGGGTCAACAAAGGGTTAGAGGAAGCCAAGAAAGCAGCCTCAGAACATGGCTGTCCGTTTGTTCATCCCAGTTTCCCCATGAAACATCAGCTATCTAAACCAACGGACTTTAATGATCTTCATTGCCTTGAAGGGCTGGCGACCGTCAAAAACCAGCTGAATAATCTTAGACACGCCGATATGTGGGAACATCCGCAACCCCTTAAACACGAAAAGTTGCCTGTGACTCCCCTGCCATTGGATATTATTCCTGATAGTTTTCAACCCTGGCTCCAAGATATTGCCCATCGTATGCAGTGTCCTTTGGAGCATGTTGTTATTCCGGCGATGATCATGGTTGGCAGTATTATTGGCGCTCGGTGCTCGATTCGGCCCAAACAAAAGGATTCCTGGACAATCATTCCTAACCTTTGGGGTGGGATCATTGGACACCCCAGCACCTTGAAGACACCGGCTATGACAGAAGCGTTGAGTCCGCTGGCTTACTTAGAAAACAAGGCCAGAGAAGACTTTAAAAAAGAAGAGGAACAATACGAGTTAGCCCTTGAAGCCTATAAAATTCTCAAAGATACGAAAATCTCTCACATAAAAAAAAGCATGAAGGCTAATGTAGCTTTCCAGTGTTCTGAGTATGTCGAAACGAAATTGAAAGAGATTGATGAACCTGAAGCTCCTTTATGCAAGCGGTATAAGACCAACGATGCCACCATTGAAAAAATGACCGAGCTGTTAGAGCAAAACCCCACAGGAATGACGCTTTTTAGAGACGAGCTCATGGGATTATTTATGACATGGGATAAACAAGGGCGCGAAGCTGATCGCGCCTTTTACCTTGAAGCGTGGAATGGGTATGGGTCTCATACAACAGACCGAATTGAGCGCGGCACCACCCACTGCGATAATATGTGTGTGTCCATTATAGGAGGCACCCAACCCAGCAAGATTTTAAGATATCTACAAAAAGCCATCCGTGGCCTTGACAATGATGGTTTGGTTCAGCGGTTTCAACTCTTTGTGTATCCTGACGAGCTGAAGACATGGCAATTGGTTGACCAAACCCCTAACACGCAAGCCCAAGAAACCGTTTTTAATCTTATTGAGACGATGAGTACGATGGACTTTGTCAAGTATGGGGCTTCACAGGATGAGGATGATGGTATTCCGTATTTTCGCTTTTCTAAAGATGCACAACAGCTTTTTTATGATTGGCTCACAGACTTGGAAACGACCAAGCTCCGCGGCAAGGAAGACTCCATCATCGTTGAACATTTGGCCAAGTATCGAAAGTTGATGCCAGCGCTGGCTTTGATTATTCACATTATTGACACAGCGAACCAAACCGCTGAGATCGATGTTTCGCTGGAAGCAACAGAAAAAGCAGCGGCTTGGTGTGACTTCCTAGAACTTCACGCAAGGCGCATCTACGGGATAGCTGCTAATATGACCCTTTCTGCAGCGAGTATCCTTTTTAAAAAACTCAAACAACGTAAGCTAGAAAACGGGTTTACGGTCAGGGATGTCTATAGAAAAGATTGGAGCCTTCTGGCAGACAAAGAACTCGCTCAAGATGCTTGTGAGGAGTTGATCCATCTTGGGTGGCTAAGAGAAGCTATCACGGACACTTCCTTTGGTCAAAAAGGAAAAGTTTCTTATACCGTTAATCCAAAGATATGGGGGTAATCATGAGTCGGTGGTTAGCAAAATTCGTCAAACAAACAGATCTTTTATCCAGTGTGTCGGGAATGTCGGTATTTTACTCCACCACTCCAGAAAAAAATATTGGGGGAAATACCATACTGTCGGGAGTGTCGGTGCATGATTCTAGACTTTTGGGAAAAAATCCTGCTTCTTTTGATAGTATGTCGGGAATGTCGGTACTCAATCCTAGTACTTTCAGAAAAAATAAAGGTGGTATGGAAACGACAGAGAATGTTTCCAACCTTCTGCAAAGGTGGAAGAAAAAAAGCGCTGGTATGAATTTAAAGTCTAACAGCAGGAAAGAAGATTATGCGACCTTAATGCCGAAAGCTGAATGTGTGGGCGTAAAAGACAACAAAGCACTTGTTGATGTGCCCACACCCTCTCTTCAACAGACCATCATAGTCAACCATGAAAAGGTTAATCTGACGCCGGTTTCTGAGAATCACCTGACGGATATTCCTTATCAGTTGATCACCAATGTTAAAGAAGCCAGAGATGCCTTGAACCAATTGGTAGCAAGACAAGAGATTGTCAGTCTTGATTTAGAAACGACTGGTTTATATCCCCATGAGGGAGCCAAAGCACGGCTCCTACAGGTGGCACCAAAAGATGGACCTGTGTTGGTTGTGGATTTGTTTCAAGTGGGTGGGCTAAACGCATTAAAGAAGTCCTTAC
>CAIVFQ010000194.1 GCA_903905285.1 uncultured Alphaproteobacteria bacterium | reverse complement strand
TAAACATAAAAAAAATAAACTCTTTGAATGTCTTTTTTTAATACAACTTGTCATTTCTATAAACCAATAATAATATTAATACCAGATCAATATTAACCCATCAAAAGTTAAAGAAAGTTTAATGCTACACTTTAATAAACATGACAATAAAACTTTTTGTATAGGATCATTTTTACAAAAAAAATGGATTCAGACTATCCTGACCGGAAAAGTTGTTCCGATCAGGATTTGATTCAAGGCTAACAAAATAAAAAGGGGTTTATCCCTTGCTACCAAATTCATGCTTCAACCAAGTTCCCGCAAAAGCATGCCAACCAAACGAACAAACCGCCCTTCCATATCCATGAGTGTAAAATACTTCTGGCGGCAAAATGATATTCCGGTCTTTTCGACCGTCAGGTTGTTTTTTTATAGGCTGCCCAAAAGCTATTGGCCCACTTGAATGGAGGATTGATTTTAAGGCCACCCCTAAAGCGATAGGACCTGTTAAACAAAGAGTAGCCAAACGCTCTCCCCCAACCTTTAAGGACTCTTTAATATAGGCTGGTGCCTTTTCTGGATCATAGTTGCGAGCAATAATCTCTAACATTTTCCCCACAATAGGATGAGCAGGACGACAACCCATTATCGCATTGCAAGGATAAGAGTACGGAAATTCAATGCCTGCAAAAAAATCGTAGGCTAAGGTCAACCCCGTAAGGGGACGGGTCATCTCAAAATCTATGTCTCGATAAATACCCCCAAATTTATTCAAAAGAACGCAACGCAAGATATCAGAGGCCCGACCAAATCTTGATTCGGAAATTTCGTTGTTAAAAGACTGTTTCAAGCTCTGAAAGTCTCCTTCTTCTATGCTTTCCAGCTCTCTGATTTCAATGCCTGCCTCCTCTAACACCTTAACAGTTTTTGGTAATTTATCCTTTTTTTGGACCCAAAGATAATGTTTCCAACCATTTTTAGCTAAATGAAGACCACAAGAATCTTTGAACCATCCAATAAATTTATCTGTTAACTCCACCGGTGAATCCAAATTGGTCAGCCAAATGCTGTGGGTAATCAAAGGTATACTGGGTTCATCCTTAGCCATAAGAACTTCATACTTACACGCAATATCAGGATGGTTTTCCCGGTAAAGCTGGTCCAATTTTTGATAGGATTTATCGATCTCAAGTCCTTCTTCACGAAGAACCACGTACCGATAATAACTGGCTCCAGGTTTCCATAGGTCTCGTCTATCATGAGAATCTTTCACAAAATTAGAAACCGGAAAAACACTAATTCCAAAAGTGGTCCCAAATTGAGGATGATCGAAACTTTGCTTGCGGGCCACAGGATCGTGATCAAAAAGATCGGATGCTTTTAAATTTTTATTAGCCATTAAAGCCATTAAACATAAAAAAAATAAACTCTTTGAATGTCTTTTTTTAATACAACTTGTCATTTCTATAAACCAAAAAAGAAAAATACTAAATCAATCATGACTGCTAACTTATTAAATTTTCATTAACCCTGTACTTTTTAAGGCAAAAAAAACAACCCGCAGTGATAACCTACGGATTGTTAATTAATTCTTATTTTTGACATGGTAACTAAAAGAGTCAATTGCCCTTTAAAATTCCTAGCTATTGACCTTGATGGGGATAATTTTGAAGGCCTAATCTTTTTCCCATAACCTGGCTTTGTTACCATCAATTTCAATGACAGCAGTGGCCACCTGGTCGATAAAATCACGATCATGCGACACAAAGACAACCGTCCCCTTATACTCTTGCAACATATCGGCCAACAGTTGGGTGCTGATTAAATCCAAATGGTTAGTCGGTTCATCCAACAACAAACAATTTGGTGCTTGTGCTAACAAGGCGCAAATGGCAAGGCGCGAGCGTTCGCCCCCTGACAAAACAGAAACCATTTTTGCCATATCATGGCCTTTAAACAGCATCATACCCAACAGGGACCTTAAAATTTGGTCGCTCAGTTGGGCGTTTGCATCCTGAAGAGTTTGAAAAACCGTTTGATTGCCGACCATTTCTTCGGCGGCATTCTGATTATAAAAACCAATTTTTACATTATGCCCCAATCCAACAGACCCCGCTAAGGGTGGCAGGGAACCATTTAATGTCTTCAATATGGTACTTTTCCCTATGCCGTTTTTACCGACAATCGCAACTTTTTTCCCGCGTTGAATAATAAAGGCAAGGTCTTTTATAAGCGGCGTTGTGTACCCAATATCCAACCCTTTAAAGGTAAAAACTTCTTTGCCGCTGTTTACGAATGGCAGCTGGGGAATATGAATTTTTGCTTCTGAACCTTCGACAGCTGTTCCTTCAATCGCTGACTGAAGTTTTGCGATGCTTTTCTGACGACTGCCGACTTGCTTAGCTTTTGAGGGCGTTCCCCGGAAACGATCGACAAAGCTTTGCATATGGTTTTGTCGTTGCAAAACTTTTTTCAACGTTGCCGCTTCTGTCTTTTTTGTTTGCTCTTTTTGATTAAGAAAATCGTCAAAGTTCCATTTAAAAGCCTGTATTTTTCCGTGCTTTAAATAAATCGTCAAATTGGCAACATTGTTTAAAAAAGATCGATCGTGCGATACAAACAGTAACGTCCCCCTAAAGGATTGTAGGTATTCTTCTAACCACTCAATGGTTGGTAAATCCAGATGGTTTGTCGGCTCGTCTAAAATTAAAAATTCAGGGTTGTTTAACAAAGTCTTTGCCAATTCAAGGCGCATACGCCACCCCCCCGAAAGAACCAAGGGCGACTGGTCAAGCTGATCGGTTGAAAACCCCAACCCTAGTAAAATTTTCTCAGCGTTCCCCTCTAATTGATAGCCATTATTATTTTCGTATAACTTCAAAAGACCTTCATAAACGCTATAGTCTTCTTCTTGAAAGTGAACAGCCATTTTTTCTAACAACACAGCCATCTGCTTATGGGCAGAAAATAATTCCAAATGACCTGCCATGCATTCTTCACGAATGGTGGGCTCGGGGGTAGATGAAGCTGATTGATTCAAATAGCCTAAGCGCATAGACTTAGGGCGAATAACCTGACCGCTGTTCGCTGTTTCACGACCCGTCAGAATATTCAGAAGAGTGGTTTTTCCCTGGCCATTCGCCCCAACCAAAGCAATTCTCTGCCCTTGGGGGAAATGGTAAGTAAGCTGATCTAAAAGAGTTTTATCTGTAAAAGATTTTGATAAATTTTCAATGCGTATCATAACACGACCTTATTAAACAACAAATTAACAAGCCGCGCGCTTGGCAGCAAAAAGCCCCAAAGAGCCCTGCAAACAAGATGTCAACTTTCACGCGGCACACGCTCCGGTTTCAAAAACAAAACCTTATAGGTGCGCCGACACTAGCCTGTGATGATACGAATTTCTTTAGTCATGTTCTTTTCCTTAGAGGTGCCTATTCTGTCTTGTTTTAGATAAACATTCAAGAAAGAAAAATTAGTTAACAAAACCGCCGCATTAGATTAGAGTTGGCTCAAATCAGCTAAAAGCATTTGACGCATGTTATCAACCATCCCAAACATTTTAAGCTTGTGTCGTATTGTTTTAATACCCTTGGTAATGGTCTCTTTCTACGTTGATTGTTCTTACAGTCGCTGGGCATCCTTGATCATCTTTATGATTGCCTGTTTTACAGATTTTCTGGATGGGTATCTTGCCAGAATTTGGCAACAAACATCCCGTTTAGGCCAGGCCCTTGACCCTATTGCTGACAAACTTCTGGTATCATCAACACTATTGTTGTTGGCAGGGTTTGACAGAATAACGCGACTGAGTTTGATACCAACAACTATTATTCTATGTCGTGAAATTATGGTATCGGGTTTACGTGAATATCTTAGCGAATTCAAATTAAGCCTACCTGTTAGCTTTATGGCCAAGTGGAAAACGGCCGTGCAAATGTTTTCTATCGGTTGTTTGCTTTTAGGGGATGCATCTAACTTTGGCCGCTTTATCAGCACCATCGGGGAAATTTTTCTATGGATAGCAGCGGCTATGACGCTCATAACAGGATGGGACTATCTAAAAACCTGTATTCATGAAATTGATAACGATCGAAGATAGCGCCCTTCAAACCTAGTCAAATTGAATTTTTGAATTATATCTCCAAAAAGGCGTCTAAAACACACCAATATCAATCAAAAAGGGGAAAAATCACTTATCTTTCAACCATTAGGAAGCGAGAAACATATAGATAATGACCCAAACCGTGTTAGAGTGCGGCATCAAGTTCGTTAAAGTGATGAAATAATCCAGCCGACAATAAGAATAAAGACGGCACCTTGATCAAGTCGATTATTATCTTAACCCGCGTCTTTCCAAAAACAGAAGTTAGATAATAGCAATCAATAAATAGGTTTGAATGTGGATAATTTAGCAGATGATTTAAAAGAATTAGATGTCTTCATTGGGAAGCGTTTAAGAGAGAAACGCCATAAGCTTGGATTTACCTTGGCGCAAGTTGGGGAAAACTTAGGCATATCGCATCAACAGATCCAGAAATACGAACAAGCACAAAGTCGCGTCTCGGCTGGTGTTTTATATCAGCTAGGACAATTTTATGGAACTTCGCCCCATTACTTTTATCAGGGATTTACGTCTCTCCACCAACGGAGCGAGAAAAAAAAGGGGAACGCTGTTTTCCATAACCCAGCTAAAGCTTTAAATATTTTATTAGTTGAAGATGACCCAGCTGACGAGCTTCTCATGCGCCGTGCTTTGGATGCATCTAATCACAAAATCAATGTCTTTTGTGTTCATGATGGCGCCCAAACTATTGATTTCTTACGCTACAAACAAGATCTAGATGTCGATTTTCCGCGCCCTGACCTTATTCTTTTAAACCTTAACATACCCAAACGCGATGGCTTTAATGTTTTGAAAGAAATTAAACGAGATCGTTTGCTGCAAGGCATTCCGGTCATTATTTTAACCAATGGAATAAGCATTGAGGAAATGGTTAATGTTTATCAAAATTATGCCTCCGGGTATGTTTGCAAGACATTTGACCGTGCACTCTTTCAGGCGAATATAGTAACCCTTGTTAACTATTGGTCTTCGGTTGTCGTACTGCCCGGAATGGCACAAGACCAAGATGAAATGATAGAAGAAGAGGAAGAAGAAGATTTTCTGCTAGAAACAGAAGATTCATCACAAGATATCTTTTTTCCAAGTCTCCCAAGTTTTCAGAGAGCATCACAACGCTAAGGTCTGTCGTTTAAGATCAAGAGGGTAAGATAAAGATATCACCAAGGGCCTTTTGAAAAGACACATCCTGGTCAAATTGCAACACAACGGGTAACGTAAGAATGGCATTTTTATAGAATGCGGGAATCCTAAAATAGTCTTTCTCGGTTGTGATCAGGGGAGCATTGTGCATTTGGGCTAGCCGTTCAAGCTTTTGCATATCAGTAATAGTGTAAGGATGGTGATCGGCAAAATCGACAAAATCTTTAACTAAGAACCCCTGTTCTTCTAGCGTATAGCGGAATTTTTCGGGGTATCCTATGCCAGCAAAGGCCACAACAGGCTGAGGCTTAAGGGATGAGATCGCCGCCAATCGGGCTGTATATTGATGACTAAACGTACTAAGACCTTTGGGTTTGCTGAAATTTTCTTTATCACCAACAAACAAAACTGCCTGCGCCCGTTTTAACCCTTTTTGAAGGGGCTCTCTTAAAGGTCCCGCGGGGAAAACTAAATTATTCCCCAGCCCCTGAATACAATCAATCACAACCAAGCTGTAATCTTTCATCAACCTGGAGCTTTGCAACCCATCATCCATGACTAAAATGGTTGCACCGGCTGCTATGGCTGCCTGTGCGGCGGCAACACGGCTGACCCCTGTCCAAGTGGGAGCATGCGCTGAAAGCAGCAAAGGTTCGTCGCCAACCTGAAGATAAGAATGTTTACTGACATCGACACGGGCAACGTCCCGAAAATACCCGCCATAGCCCCGACTTAGAATATGCGGCTGATGCCCCATTTCCTTTAATATTTTAACAATGGCAATAACCGTTGGTGTTTTTCCAGCACCGCCCATAACCAAATTGCCCACGCAGATAACAGGAACAGAAACTCTGTGGGGTTTTCGGTGCGATTCTTTCCATGAGGCCAGAAGGCAATAAATCCAAGACAACGGTTTTAGGAAGCGACTCATCAAGGAATCACGATGCCAAAACTGGGGTGTTTTAAACAACGCTATGATTCCTTTAAAATTTGTTATCCTTAATTTCTAACCTATCTCGGCTTAAATTTAAAGGACCTTTATCTTTTTAGAAAAATGCTTATAATTACCTGAATTTTACTTTTCCAAAAAGGTCTTATTAAAAACAATGATTATTGTTGCCTTGAAAGAATCGATGGCGAATGAAAAACGTGTTGCTATCACGCCAGAGATCACAAAGAAATATGTCGAGCTGGGCTATCAAATCGCCCTTGAATCAGATGCGGGCAAAGACGCCGGTTATGTGAATTCAGCTTATGAAAAATGTGGGGCCAGCATAGAGAAGGACCGTCAGGCCTTGCTTGAAAAAGCCGACATTGTTTTGTGCGCAGCTCCTTTAGATCAGAAAGACATCAAATCTTTAAAAAAGGATGCGCTGTTGATTGGTTTGTTAAAACCCCATCAGAATAGTGACGCCCTGCCCCTTTTGGAAAAATCAAAAACAACAAGTTTTAGTTTGGAATTATTGCCGCGCATTACCCGCGCCCAAACAATGGATGTGCTGTCGTCCCAAAGCAACCTGGCCGGTTACAAAGCCGTGGTCGATGCAGCGTCTGAATTTGGACGTGCCTTTCCCTTAATGATGACAGCGGCTGGTACAATTGCTGCCGCCCGTGTTTTGATTCTAGGGGCTGGTGTTGCAGGTTTGCAGGCGATTGCCACAGCCAAACGCTTAGGGGCGATTGTATCGGCATTTGATGTCAGAACAGCTGCCAAAGAACAAGTGCAAAGCCTTGGCGCCACCTTTATTGAAGTCGAAACCCAAGAAAGCGGCGATGCCGTCGGCGGTTATGCTAAAGAGATGAGCGAAACTTATAAACAAGCCCAGGCCGATAAATTGGCTGAAGTTGTTAAAAATCAAGACATCATCATCACCACCGCCCAAATCCCCGGAAAGCCAGCACCCGTATTAATAACAGCAGCTATGGTAAAATCCATGAAGCCTGGATCTGTCATTATTGACCTGGCCGCTGAAAGCGGTGGCAATTGTGCCGATACGGTATGGGGAAAAACCCTTGTTAAAAACGGTGTTATTGTTATTGGCCCAGCTAATATCCTTAGCCGCATTGCCGGTGATGCCAGTCAGCTTTACAGCCGAAACCTGTTTAATTTCATAAAAAATCTGTTTGCTGATGATGCACACACGATCAATTGGCAGGATGAAATTGTCACATCGACGGCTTTGACGCACGGCGGCAAAATTATTCACCCCCACTTTACGACTCCAGAAAAGGCCTAACCTATGGACATTCAAAGCTTAACATCTCACAGCAGTAAAGTTTTACAGGCTGCGCGCGAACTGGTTGAAAACGCGAAGGAACTGGACACCACCGTTAAACATTTGGCCCACCAAACCGGCGCCGAAGGTATGTCCCCTTTCATGATTGGCCTGACGGTCTTTATCTTGGCCTGTTTTGTGGGCTATTACGTTGTTTGGAAAGTCACGCCGGCCCTTCATTCGCCGTTAATGTCAGTTACCAATGCCATTTCTAGCGTCATTATTGTGGGCGCACTTATTGCGGCAGGCCCGGCTGTTGGCGGCATATCGGTAACCTTTGGTTTCTTGGCCGTTGTCTTAGCCTCCATCAACATTTTTGGCGGCTTTATTGTGACGCAACGCATGTTGAAAATGTTCGCCCAGAAAAAATAACAAAGCATAAATAATAAAGAGAAACAATTATGTCAATTAATCTATCAGCGTTCTTTTACTTAATTTCTGCTGTTTGTTTTGTTTTTTCCTTAAAGGGATTATCATCGGCAGCCACGTCACGTAACGGTAACTTATATGGCATGTGTGGCATGGTTATTGCCATACTGACCACCCTGTTAACACCAGGTATTGATCAGTATCGGTGGATTGTTTTGGCCATTGCCATAGGGGGCGGCATTGGTGCCTTTATTGCAAAAAATATTGCCATGACAGCCCTACCCCAATTGGTCGCTGCCTTTCACAGCTTGGTAGGATTAGCCGCCGTATTTGTGGCAGCCGCTGCCCTTTATGCCCCTGGCATTTTCCATATTGGCATGGAAGGTCACATTGGGTTCACAAGCCTTTTTGAAATGGGACTGGGTTCTATTATTGGCGCGATTACCTTCACGGGATCGATTGTGGCCTTTGGTAAATTGCAAGGTCTTATCACTGGAAAACCTCTGATTTTCCCCCAACAACATAAACTAAACGCCCTCATAGGTGTTGGAGTTGTTGTGTTATTACTTTTGTTCATTAGCACGTCGTCCTCTTTCTTCTTTTGGGTCATGACTATCTTGGCCTTTGCCTTAGGATTCCTCTTAATTCTGCCGATTGGTGGCGCGGACATGCCCGTTGTTATTTCCATGTTGAATTCTTATTCAGGTTGGGCAGCAGCTGGTATTGGGTTCACCTTGAACAACAACTTGTTGATTATTACGGGTGCCCTGGTTGGTGCCTCAGGTGCCATCCTTAGTTACATTATGTGTAAGGGTATGAACCGATCGATCTTTAATGTTATTTTGGGTGGCTTTGGAACAGACCCCGCAGCGGCTTCCTCTGATGCTGCAGCAGGTCAATCGGACAAACCCATTAAGGTCAGCAGTGGCGAAGATGCCGCGTACATTATGGGCAATGCCAGTTCGGTTATTATTGTGCCGGGTTATGGTATGGCAGTGGCTCAGGCTCAACATGTTTTGCGCGAAATGGTTGATCTTTTAAAACAAAAAGGGGTAAAGGTACGGTACGCGATTCACCCCGTTGCTGGACGTATGCCAGGCCACATGAATGTGTTATTAGCCGAAGCCAATGTTCCGTACGACGAGGTTCTTGAGCTGGAAGAAATCAACCATGATTTTTCATCCACTGACGTCGCGTTTGTTATTGGTGCCAATGATATCACCAACCCCGCAGCCAAAACCGATACAAGTTCACCCATTTATGGCATGCCCATTCTGGATGTTGAAAATGCCCGTACGGTTTTGTTTGTGAAACGATCACTAGCGTCCGGCTATGCTGGTGTAGATAACGAGTTATTCTATCGCGACAATACGCTGATGGTTCTGGGCGATGCCAAGAAAGTATGCGAACAAATTTTGAAAACGTTGAAAGAATGATAATGCTTGTCGCCATCACAGAATTATCCGCTTAAATCTTATTCTTGTTTGGTCCTAGCTCTTTAAAGGCAATATTGCATGTTTATGACTATAATTAATTTCATTTTATTAATTTTACTGAACGTTAACAGTGATTGTTACGCTCGCATTCCAGAAGAGCACGGTAACATTCATGTTAGAAACGGGTGGACTACGTATTATCACGTAACTCTTCAGGAAAATCTTGATTCCATAAAAAGAGAGGGGCTCTCTGCTCAATATGGTGGAGATAAAGGGAAGACGGGCATGTCAGTTCTTTACCACCAGCATCGTGATGACAATAAATATATTCAACCATCCACAGGAAACCTTCATGTGGCACAAACATGGGAAACTGTCTGCCGATACACAGATCACATGAATAAACTTTTAGGGTAACTACCCAGGTTTATTGTGGGCAGAACTGAGGATTTAGGATGGCATGAAAGATATTAAACCCCTGTTTGCGTCTCGTTGAGAGAAAGCCTCGAATTAGGCAAAAGACTTCGGCT
>CAIVFQ010000193.1 GCA_903905285.1 uncultured Alphaproteobacteria bacterium | reverse complement strand
TGTATTCTCTCATTTGCAACGCCTTTCTGTGACTGTCTTATCAACAAACACTCTAATGCGTTGCACTTCATTTTAGAACATGGGTTTGATCGTTCTTCTTAAGTAAAAAGATTTCGTTAACTTTATGTTAAGGATTTTGACCTATCTTTCAATACATCACCGATACGTCTTTATTAATTTTATTTTCAGTAAAAGGATTTTGATAATGAAAGCTATTCATCACGTTCTGGTCAGTGGACTTATGTTAACAGCCTTGGGGCAACACACTTATGCTTCAGATAAAGAGGATAAATTTGAAAAAGATTCTCATCAAGAAAAAACCCACCAACAACATCAAGAAGATTCTTCGAATAAAGAAAAACAACATAAAAAGGGTTTAGAACTGAACGTTTCTGGTGGCACACTTGTAGAACCAGTTGTTGAGCAAATCATTGCTGCTGTAAGTTCTCCTGTTGTTTTTGAAGTTCCAGTTCCCGTAGAAAAGATAATCGAAAGAGTTGTTGAGGTTCCCGTACCAAGGATAATCGAAAGAGTTATTGAGGTTCCCGTAGAAAAGATAGTGGAAACAGTTGTTGAAGTTCCCGTTCCCGTAGAAAAGATAATCGAAAGAGTTGTTGAGGTTCCCGTAGAAAAGATAGTGGAAACAGTTGTTGAAGTTCAGGTTCCCGTTGTTCAAACTCCTGCTGCTTCATCTGAAGAGGTTGTTGTAGAAACTGCTAAACTAAACGAGGAAAAACCTGCAGTTCCTGCTACCACAGAAGTTGCCGTAGTTGACGCTTCTGTTGTAACAACTTCTGAAGCCATTGTAGTGGCTCCTGCCGCTTCTAACGAAAAGGAAGAAAAAAAAGAAGAGCTTGTCGTAGTTGAAACTCCAGCATTAGCCATTGTAGTGGCTCCTGCTCCTGAAGTTGCTGCTTCTATAACAACTTCTTCTATCGTTGAAGATGCAAAAGACGACACTGAGTCTGTTTCTTCACAAGGTCAAGGCGATGATGCGCTTGTAGATCATGACGAACTGATTTCAGAAGGCGAAGAAGGTGATATCAAAGACTCTGTTTCTTCACAAGGAAGTGAAGATTTAAGTGATGATGATCTTAAAGAAGTTGCAAGACCATCAACTTGGGGAAGTTTCCGCCAAAAGGTATCAAATTGGTTCTCTAATCTATTTCGCGGATGGTTTTAGTAAGATTCTGCTAGTCTAGATCTTAAACCAGAAAAAACAAAAGCCCTGAAGTGTTTCAGGGCTTTTTTTATTAGGATAGTTATGTTTTTGTGGCAATCAGGCCGTTTGTTCACTGGGTTGTTTGACATAAACTTTAACCGGCGTATCTTGATTGTCGACAACCCCTCTATTGATGACAACTTCTTGTACATCTTGGTGGGAAGGCAAGTCAAACATTGTATCAAGTAAGATTTGTTCCATGATCGATCGTAAACCCCTGGCACCTGTTTTATGGGCAATGGCCCTGTCTGCTACCGCTAACAAAGCATCATCCGTAATGGTTAATTGTGTGTTTTCCATCTCGAATAGACGACGGTACTGTTTAACCAAGGCGTTCTTTGGTTTAGTCAAAATGTCAATCAAGGCTGCCTGGTCAAGGTCACCCAAGGTGGCAATAACGGGCAAACGGCCAATAAATTCAGGTATCAAACCAAATTTCAGTAAATCTGTGGGTTCAACATCCTTTAAAATATCTCCTGTTGGTCGGTCGTCAGGGCCTTTGACTTCAGCGCCAAACCCAATGCCAGCGCCTCTTCCACGGGCTGAGATAATTTTGTCTAGGCCGGAAAAAGCTCCCCCACAAATGAACAAAATGTTCGTGGTATCAACCTGCAAGAATTCTTGCTGAGGATGTTTACGTCCGCCCTGGGGTGGTACCGATGCGACGGTTCCTTCCATAATCTTCAATAAGGCCTGCTGCACGCCTTCACCCGAAACATCGCGTGTTATAGACGGGTTGTCAGACTTGCGTGAGATTTTATCAACCTCGTCGATGTAAACAATACCGCGCTGCGCCCGTTCAACATTGTAATCAGCTGCCTGCAGCAGCTTTAAAATAATGTTTTCAACGTCTTCACCAACATAGCCCGCCTCGGTCAGGGTTGTTGCATCGGCCATAGTAAACGGCACATCAATAATGCGGGCCAGTGTTTGCGCCAAAAGCGTTTTACCGCTTCCCGTAGGCCCAATCAACATAACGTTTGATTTTGCAATTTCTATATCAGAGGACTTGTGGTCATATGACAGGCGCTTGTAATGATTGTGAACGGCAACAGACAGCACTTTTTTGGCATGGTTCTGCCCAATAACGTAATCTTCTAAAACGTTAAAAATTTCTTGAGGGGTCGGAACGCCTTCTTGTATCGATAAACGAGATGACTGATTTTCTTCGCGGATAATGTCTGTGCAAAGATCAACACACTCGTCACAGATAAAGACGGTTGGGCCTGCAATTAATTTCCGAACCTCGTGCTGACTTTTTCCACAAAAGGAACAATACAAGGCATCTTGGGTATCATTGCTATTATTTTTGCTCATAAAGTTCTCTCACTTTGTCGTACGTGTTTTTATTATGTAAGGGGTCATAATCAATCCGATGACTCAAGATAAAAACCCCCTCTTTGTTCACCATGCTTTTAGTATGGAAGGGGAAACGTCAAAAAAGAGTTAATTTTTGGAAAAACTAACTTTAAATCTTAGTTAATGTGTCCGTACGCGTAGTCACCACATGATCCAAAATACCAAAGGTTTTTGCTTCCTCAGCTGACATAAAATAATCACGCTCCATAGCATTCTCAATGACTGTTAAGTCTTGCCCCGTCAAATCGGCATAAATCCGGTTGAGGCGTTCACGAATCTTTAAAATTTCGCGGGCTTGAATTTCAATGTCTGACGCTTGGCCCTGAGCACCACCAGCTGGCTGGTGAACCATGACACGGGCGTTGGTCAAAGCAAAACGCTTTCCACGTGCCCCTGCAGCCAATAGAAAGGAACCAGCTGAACAGGCCTGACCAAGACAAATCGTTGAAACATCGCATTTGATATAATTCATGGTGTCATAAATCGACAAAGCCGAGGTAACAACTCCACCTGGTGAATTTATATATAAGGCAATATCTTTCGTTGGATCTTCAGACTCTAAAAACAAAAGCTGGGCGCAAATTAAGGCAGCCATCTCGTCATAGATTTGGCCTGTTAAAAAGATAATTCTTTCTTTTAACAAACGTGAATAAATGTCGTAAGCCCGTTCACCCCGACTGGTTTGTTCGACAACCATGGGTACCAAGGTCGCTTGTGTCAGCTGGGATGTTAACTGTGAAGAAGGATTGAAAGAGTTTGCCATTACACTGCCTCAGTTTCTGATTTTTTCTTGGTTTTCTTGGGTTTTTCAGCTTTAGATGGCTTTTCGTCTTCGTCTTCATCCTCTTCAGCGTATTGGGGTAAAATGCCCTTTAGTTTTTTCTGAAGT
>CAIVFQ010000192.1 GCA_903905285.1 uncultured Alphaproteobacteria bacterium | reverse complement strand
TAGAAAATGTGGGTTTCCTTGCGGAGGATATTGCTACGCAGCGCCACCAACGAACCTCCCCCATATTGAGAGAAACCTTCGTCACCCATTGTTCCGGCTCAATTGTATAGTGATCCCTCATAATCCAAGACAGGCTTCTTGGGTATAGACTTTGAGGGAATAAATAATCCAATATCGAATCAATATAACTTTGTGCGCTTATTGCGGCTATATTGTATGATTTACGTAGTGTATAAATTAACAAGGCGTCTTCGTTTATGAAAAAACTACCTACATCGAGTTTTTTTTTGATAAAATTTTGGATGGTTTCAACCCACTCGTAACCAGGGATGTAAGAAAGATAACTGCTTTTTTGTAGGGCTGAGACAGATGTTTCAGCGCCAACGGAATCAGCTTTTAAGGCTAAGGATATTGGGCGAGTGGCTGAGTGAGAGTGGTTTAGAAGTGTATCGTTTCCTTTGGCATAAGACAGTGAATTAATATAAATTAAAGTTAACAAAAGAAAGTATTTCGTCATGGCGTAATATGCTCCTTATCTGTATTTTAAAGATTGTGGGTCTAAAAGAATGTCCAACTGCGATTCAAAAACAGTTTTATTTCCAGCTTTTTCAAGGCCTAACCAAGAGCCCGCATGGTCGATGCTTATAAGGCTGCTGCATCCTTCTGGAACAAACAGAAAACGGTCTTCTGGTTTGCTAAATTGGTCAATGCAGGCCATCAAAAAGGGAGGTGAATGCCAACCTTGTTTGTCCCTTGGTGTTTTTGTTGTTTCTTTTGCCTGGGGGCACAGATTATAAAGGGTATCTAGAACATCTAAATATTCTTTTGCTATCAGATCACCCTTTTTATAACCAAAGAAGCTGCAATCAACAAATGCGTCAATAATGGCAGTAAACATATAGTCATAGGCATCAGCGTAAGGGGTTAGATCTCGCAAAAAAGATGTCCCTAAATCGGCATAGATACCACCATACAGATAAACGATATTGTGCCGAGCGATATCACTAGCAAAGCAAAACTGTCGATCTTGGTAATAGGCATCGAAAACATATTTCGCTTTCATGCGGGGAAAAATTTCCTCCAGCTTACGAATGTTTATAGGTACGCCAGATTCTTTAAGGGTTTTGATGGCTTTTGGAATATCGTTTGGATCAACACACCAAAAATTGTGTTCCCAATCTGTTCCGCTTAGTTTTCTCAAGCTTTGTATGTAAGCTTCCAGGCGTTTTTGGGAAGGTTCAGAAGGGTTTTGGGTTCCTGTAATCCAAGTCCGGTGGGTAATGTGGGGAATGCGGTTCCCTTTTTCTTGGTCGAGATTATAAAAAACCTCCTTTGTTTTTTTGCTAATTCTAGCGCGTGTTTCAATGCGTTTTTCTAAGGAAAGACCATATAAGGCCTTTCCCATCTTTAAGGAAAATTGGTTATTACAATCATGAGGGTGAACTTGATAAGGGGTCTCCACGATCCAAGATAGATGTCGGGGGTAGTTTCCTTTCGGGTAAAAGGAGCAGGCGTATTCATAAAGAAATCTCGTATTGTCGACCAAGAGCCTTGGCAAAAGGATATGTGCCCTGCTTATGTGTGGAATAATAGCAATGTCTAAATATTTTTTAGACACCTCAAGGAAGCTCTGGATGCTTTCAACCCACTCATAGACAGGGATAGAAGAAAGATAACTGCTTTTTTGTATGGCCGCGGAAAAAGGGGGAGATTGCGCCAACTCAGCATCTTGAGAGTAAGCAGTGTTAATACACAGAATAAAAAACAATAAAATAGAAAACTTTTTCATTGGTAACACACAAAAAACAGTAAAATGTATTTTGTATACTAATTGAATAAGGTTAACAAATTGTTAAATTAACTTTTATATTAGAGCTACTGCGTAAGTCGAGGTAGTTTGTTGCAAGAGAGTGACATGATCCCCATTCCCCTATTTTTTGTTTAGGCTATAGCGAATCCATTTTTGAGATTGACGATTCCAGCGATGATTTTGAATTTTACGTTATATCGT
>CAIVFQ010000191.1 GCA_903905285.1 uncultured Alphaproteobacteria bacterium | reverse complement strand
TTCAGGAGATTGCCACAGTCACTTCGTTCCTTCGCAATGACAAAGGGGGTTTCAGAGGGGTTCGCAATAGCAGGGCTTGTGTTGTCATTACAAGGACCTCAAAATCCCCCGTCATCACGAGGAGCTGCAAAACTCACTGTCATCACGAGGAGCGCAGCGACGTGGTGATCTCCAACCAGCTAGGCACACTTTCAGGAGATTGCCACAGTCACTTCGTTCCTTCGCAATGACAAGAAGGGCCTTCAGGGGTTCACAATGACAAGAACTTCCCGTAAATAAAGTCATAAAAAAAAGCGGCCCTTTTCAGAGCCGCTTTTAAAGCGGAAAAACATAGATGTAAAGTTTTTTATCCCGCTTCGGAGGAACTTTTTCCTTCGGTTAACGCCAAGAACTTTTTGTTCAAACCAAAAACCGACATAACCCATATCAGGCATATAACAATAACGATAGGGCCCAAGATGTAAGATAAGCTGGCCAATGAAACGCTGCCACCAATAACGGCTAGCATCGTTGACTGGATAAACGCACCACCAGATTTGCCTGCACGGCCACCGATAACTTCTACGGCTGCTTGTCCTTTTACTTTGGCCTCTGGATCCAATGGAATGTATGCCATCTGTTTGGTGGAATCAAACAGCGAGTATTTTGTACCCTTTGATAACACATTCTGAATTTGACCAACGATCACCGCAACCATCACAACAGTCGTTCCCAACAAAGGCGACATTGGACTAGATTTTGTACCGTCCCAAACAACATAAAAGAAGATAACCGACGTCACTAAAACCATGATTGGCGTGATAACCGCTGCACTTTTCCAGCTTAAACGACGCAAAATGTTGTTGCCGACAACCATCAAGAAAATGGTTATTAAACCTGTCCAAGCCGTAAACTGACCCATAAAGGCGTTGTAATCATTTTTATCTGGGAATGCAATTTTGATTTGCCCCTTCCACACACCTTCCACGAGGTTGATGGCAACGCCATAAGCCAAGACCAAAACAGCGATCAAACCTAGGTAACGGTTGCTCAAAATGTATTTAAAGCTTTCACCGATGGACATTTTTGGTTTTTTCTTTTTGCCTGAACCTTCACCTGGCTGATACAGACGTGGGTCAGTCAAAACGTTCTTATTCATCCAGCGATATGTTATGGCGATAATTACACCAGAAACAATTACAGAAGCCATCAAACATTTCAGGTTAAAACCGAAAATAATATTTTCCATAACACGCTTGTCTAAGGAGCTATCCATTGTCTCTTGAAGGGATTTGGCATACTTTGCGCAAAGTATGATGGTTGGGCCAGCGATCAAAAGACCAACGTTACCAATCATACCAAACAAACCGTAAAAACGTTTTGCTTCATGGATTTTGGTAATTTCGTTGGCAAACTGCCAGAACAACATTGACAAAATGACGCTGCCCCAAAGTTCTGACAAAATGTAGAAAACGCCAAAGCTCCAATTTCCAACGACAGGGATCATCCAGTGAAAAGTTGGATATGCGGCCTGCAAGCGTTGAATCGTCTCCAAACTCATATGTAGAAAATCTGTATGGGGATAAATTAAAAAGGCAAAGGCGCCAAAGAAAATCAAGAAAGGTGTCAGAATTGCGTAGAATAACTTCTCTCGTTCCATGATGTTCGCAAGTTTAACGAACAGAACCATAAACAAAATGGCCGATGGGGTGACACCGTATAGTTTTAAAAAGCTTAAGCATTCAGCGCCGCCGCCTGGTGCATTAACGACTAACGTATCTTTCGTGTCGCGAACAATATTGTAAACGAACAAAATGCACATCATCATGATGCCCATTGGCAGAAATTTTTTGATTTCGTAATTATAAATTGGGAAGAATATACCCCGTAAGCCGGTAAATTCCTGGGCCGGTTTCTTAATGTCAGACATACTCATGTTCATCCTTAAGGTTAAAAAATAGTCACTTAAACTGTATAAACAGAAACACAAGGTGCAACTATCACAGTTCAAGTGGGTTGTAAAATTAATACAATATTACTATATATTAACTTTTTGTTAAAACTTCAAGAAAGATTTGTTGATTCAGTGCTTTTCAGCTAATCGTGCGGCAATTTCAACTTCCCACCGGTCGCCGTTTGATAAGAGCTTTTCTTTATCGTAAAGCAGTTCTTCGTGGGTCAAAGTGGCGAATTCAAAATTAGGGCCTTCAACGATGGCATCAACAGGGCAGGCCTCTTCACACAGGCCGCAATAAATGCATTTTGTCATGTCAATGTCATAACGTGTTGTGCGACGGCTGCCATCTTCAGACGGTTCGGCTTCGATAACAATCGCTTGTGCAGGGCAAACAGCTTCACATAATTTGCAGGCAATGCACCGTTCTTCGCCGTTGGGATATCGTCTTAACGCGTGTTCACCGCGAAAGCGCGCGCTTAATTTACCTTTTTCATAGGGGTACCGTACAGTCGCTTTGGGTTTAAAAAAGTACCGTAAGGTTGTCTTAAGGCCAAACACAATATCGCTGAGGCCCCAAATTTGGCATTGTCTCTTTAGTCGTCCAAACCAACTGCTCATAAACTATACATCCCAAATGACAAAGGCCGCGATAACCACGATACCAATTAATGACAAAGGTAAAAAGATTTTCCAACCTAACCGCATCAATTGATCATAACGATAGCGGGGCAAGGTCGCCCGTACCCATAAAAACAAAAACAGAAAGAAGCAAATTTTACCCAAAAACCAGGCAATGGGGGGAATGACAGTCAACCAAGGATGATCGAAAGGGGGCAGCCATCCACCGAAGAAAAGGATGCTATTCATCCCGCTCATCAAAATCATGTTTGCATATTCACCCAAATAAAACAGCGCATAGCTGAAGGATGAGTATTCAACGTTATAGCCTGAAACCAATTCAGCTTCGGCTTCGGGTAAGTCAAAAGGGGTGCGGTTTGTCTCGGCAAGGGATGATATGAAAAAGATAACGGCAAATGGTAACAATTTAACCACGAACCATTGTTCGCGTTGGGCTAAGACAATTTCCCTTAGGTTTAAAGAGCCTGCACAAAGCACAACGCAGACAATCACCAACCCGATAGAAACTTCATAGGAAATCATCTGGGCTGCTGAACGCAAAGCTCCCAAGAAAGCATATTTCGAATTGCTAGACCAACCGGCAATAATAATGCCGTAAACCCCTAAAGAAGAGATGGCAAACAGATATAAAACACCAACGTTAATGTCAGCAAACACCAGATCTGGGCCAAACGGAATAACTGCCCACGCCGCCAGACTGAGGCTGAACGTCAAAATTGGGGCAAACACAAATAAGATTTTATCGGCGTTTTGCGGCAGAATAAGTTCTTTATGAAGCAGCTTGATACCATCAGCAATTGGCTGAAGCAAACCGAATGGGCCCACTTGGGTTGGGCCAACCCGCAATTGCATATAAGCCAAAACTTTACGTTCTGCCAACGTTAAATACGCCACCCCCAGAATAAGCGCCAGCATAAAGCCCAAGATTTTAAGGCTTAGCCAAAAGAGGGGGATCAGAAAGAGTATGAATGAATCAATCATGCTGAATTAAAACACCTTACTGGGTTTTTGGCCATGGATGATTTCTTTTACACAGGCAGCCATGGTTGGTGAGTGACGGGTGATTGTATTGGTCATATAAAAATTATGAATAACCAGCTGAAAGGGGGTTGGATTGAAAGGTGCTGAAATCGTTTGAAATAAAGGGTTCCAGGTGTTTTTAATAAGAGTGTCCAGGTATTGAAAGGCTGGATGACAATTTTTCAAATCTTTTGCGATATCTTCATGATTTATATACGGCAAAGGGTTTTCTAAAGCATGGGATAAGGCTGTGATAATTTTCCAATCTTCTTTCGCCTGATCGGGGGCAGAAACGGCCTGCTGACTTCGTTGAGCTCGCCCTTCGGTATTCACATAAGTCGCTGTTTTTTCCGTATAGGCGCAGCCCGGTAAAATAACATCAGCTCGCGCAGCACCAGCATCGCCATGATGACCTTGGTATACGACAAAAGCTTTCCCCAAGTCCTTCATGGGAATCTCGTCAGCCCCCAACAGATAAACAAACTTAATATCACCCGATTGACATGCCTTTAATATTTCCTGTGCGTTAAATCCATTTTGTTGCGGCACAAAACCCACATCAATTCCACCCACGCGCGACGCGGCTGTATGCAGGACGTTGTATTCTAGCAAAGGATGAAGATCTAACAGTTTTTGAATAACAGTCAAAAGGGCAGGGGCATCAGGCCTGTTGAAAGCCGCTTGACCCAGAATAAGGACGGGTTTTTTTGCTGTGGCTAAGGCCTGGCTGAAAGGATGGTTACCATCTAAAAGTGTTGTTAAGGATTCCGGCTGATCGCCGATAAATTGATAGGGATAGGTTAAATCAACGGCTTGCCCAATCAGGCCAAAGGTTGCTTGATTGTTTAAATAAGCTTTGCGCAATCGAACATTCAAAAGGGGGGCTTCATGCCTTGGGTTCGTGCCAATCAACAGGACACAGTCTGCCTTTTCCAAGTCAGAAAGAGGCGTGTTCAAAAGATAATGACTGCGATGGTCAAAGGGCAGAAACGTTGCGTCTTGACGACAATCAAGATGGGGACTGCCAAGCTTTTGCCACAATCTTTTTAACGCCAGCATCGATTCACAATCGGCCAGATCACCGGCTAAGGCTGCAATTTCTGTTCCTTTTAAAGAATCTAAACGATCAGTAATTGTCTTGAAAGCGGTATCCCAACTGCAGGCTTTCAATTGGCCGTCCACACGAATGTAGGGTGTATCAAGCCTTTGATATTTTAACCCATCATAGGCGAAACGACTGCGATCGCTGAGCCATTCTTCATTAACTTCTTCGCAAACACGGGGAAGAATACGCATGACGTTATCGTCACGACTGTGAATGTGAATATGACTGCCTAAGGCATCCATAACGTCGATGGACTCTGTTTGGGTCCATTCCCATGAACGCCCCTTAAAAGCAAACGGTTTATCGGTTAAGGTCCCAACCGGGCAGATGTCAATCATGTTGCCTGATAGCTCGGATTGAATCGCGGTATCAAGGGCGTTGACAATTTCCATGGTTTCACCGCGGCCTATGGCAATCAATTCTGGCACGCCAGCAATTTCATCAGCAAAACGAATGCATCGGGTGCAGTGGATGCAACGAGTCATGACGGTCTTGATTAACGGGCCCATGTATTTGTCAGTGACGATCCGTTTTTCGTGATCAAAGCGGCTGTGTGGCGGGCCGTAATTTATCGCCAAATCTTGCAGGTCACAGTTACCACCCTGGTCACAAACGGGGCAGTCTAAAGGGTGATTAATCAACAACAGTTCTAAAACCCCTTGACGGGCTTTTTCCACCATGGGGGTATTGGCGTGAATCACCATGTCTTCACGAACAGGCATGGCACAGCTGGCGACGGGTTTGGAGGTGCCTTCGACTTCGACCAAACACATGCGACAATTTCCAGCAACTGATAGCTTGGGATGATAACAAAAATGGGGAATTTTTAGCCCCTGTTGTTCACAGGCCTTGAAAATGCTCGAGCCCTCTTCGACTTCTAACCGCTGATTGTTGATCGTGATTTTAGTCATTACGCTGATTTTTTTATTTTTCCCTTGATGGACGTTCAGTATACACTATAAAAAAAGCTTTCAACGCACAACAGATGTTATGACGGAGGTACATGTGAAAAAAGTGTTTAGTGTTTTGTTTTTATTGCCGGCTCTGGCGGCAGCACCAGCTCAGGGCGCTGGAGTGGATGCTTTAGCGTATCAGATGTGTGAAATGACGCATAAACCTGAAAAGCGATGCGTTAATGTTTCACCTGTAGGGGTGGCTTTGGAATTGCAACCGTGTGAGATTGACGTATCCGAAGGCAGACCTAATCCTTTTACCGGACAGAATGTTTCTCTTTTGAGGCATGGTTTGGTGAGTCAGTTGGACTGCCGTAGACAATTTCTGAGGCTTGTTCAGCCAGAAGGAAAATTGACCAACGAAAGAATCTTGCAACACCTATACGATATGTACACGGCAATTCAAAAGCCAGGGTTGGAACAGATATTTTCGCAAGATTCCGCTCTTCTTAAATTTAATTTTAAACAGAATCAAGCTTTTCTGGCCTTAATCTTTCGGATAGAAGGTTAAAACAAGACGGAATTGACAGATGCTGTGGGGGGCTTCTGGCAAAATCATCCGAAATGGACATGGGTGGCGAGTGATATTTTGCTGTGATCTCTTTTATATATATCTTGTTTTTGTCTAGAATATTTACTACATGTGAATTGTTAGTTTTTATTAAGCAAATATTAAAAGGGGACACAAATGGGAAGAATATTTAAAGTTTTACTTTTATTGCCAATTCTGGCAGTGGTTCAGACTCAGGCTGCTAGCGATCCTGATCTGAGGGATGCTGTATTGGCTTCAATCCTAGGGCATAAACATGAACCTAGAATGGAGACAGTCAATATTTCACCAAAAGCAGTAGATTTAGGATTGCAACCGTGTGAGATTGATGTATCCGAAACCAGACCTAATCTCTATGGGGGAATGCAAATCCTTGGCCTTGATGATCGTGACATAGAGGAAGATTTAAAGCAAATGGCTCGCCCATTATTAGGGCAGGTAACAGTCTCGCAAGACTTGTACGATATGCATGAGGCGATTCGGGCATGCTCTGAGGAAGCTCGTACAGATATGGGAGAGAAATTCCAAAAGAACGAGGCTTTTCTGGCCTCAATCTTTCCGGGTTAAAGCTATCTCATTTCGGATCATTTCTCGTCATCGCTTCTGTCACTTGCAATGACGGGAAATTTACTTACGCAGCAAGTCTATTAAACAGCTCTCTTTGCTGCGTGTTCTAAAATTCTTTCTTCCATTTCAGATCGAAAATGTCGGATGAGCCCTTGAACGGGCCAGGCCGCGGCTTCGCCTAGACCGCAAATTGTGTGTCCCTCAATTTGGTGGGTGACGGCCTCTAGACGATCAATATCTTCAATTTTGCCTTCCCCCCGGCTTAGGCGTTCCATCATGCGCCACAGCCAACCTGTTCCTTCACGGCAGGGGCTACACTGGCCACAGCTTTCATGCATATAAAATTTGCTGAGGCGGGCGATGGCTTTGATGATATCGGTCGAGTGATCCATAACAATAACAGCCCCGGTGCCAAGGCCGCTGTGAACGGCTTTCAAACTGTCAAAATCCATCAACACATCATCGCAAATCGATTTCGGGATTAACGGGACTGACGATCCCCCGGGGATCACGGCTTTTAAACGATCCCATCCGCCACGAACTCCACCAGCATGATTTTCAATCAATTCGCGCAATGGAATCCCCATGGCTTCTTCCACATTGCGGGGTTTATTCACATGGCCAGAGATAGAGAAAATTTTTGTGCCAGTATTACCGGGACGACCCAGGCCAGAAAACCAATCAGACCCGCGCCTTAGAATGGTGGGGACAACGGCAATCGTTTCCACATTGTTTACTGTGGTTGGGCAACCATACAAACCATATTGGGCCGGGAAGGGGGGCTTTAAACGGGGGAGGCCTTTTTTCCCTTCTAAGCTTTCTAGCAAAGCCGATTCTTCACCACAAATATAGGCGCCGGCACCCCGGTGAAGATGAACATCAAAATCCCAACCCGATTTAACAGCATTTTTTCCTAAGAATCCGGCTGCATAAGCCTCCTCAATCGCCTGTTGAAGACACTGAGCCTCAAAATAGTATTCACCCCGGATGTAGATGTAACAAGTGTGGGCCCCAATGGCAAAACCGGCAAGAAGCGCGCCTTCAATCAGCTTATGGGGTTCAAAGAAAATAATGTCACGATCTTTGCAGGTTCCCGGTTCGCTTTCATCGGCGTTAATCACTAAGTAGGAAGGTCTTCCATCGCTGACTTTGGGCATAAAACCCCATTTGGTTCCCGTCGAAAAACCGGCGCCGCCACGCCCGCGTAACCCTGATGATTTGATCGCTTCGATGATGCCTTCACGGCCTAGCTCCATCAGACGTTTGGTTCCATCCCAATCACCGCGTCCTTGGGCGGCCTCTAAATTGAAAGGCTCTGTCCCGCTGAGGTTGGTGAAGATACGATCCTTAGGATTTAACACTTTTATACCCTTTGCCTTTCGGAATCTTTCTTAGAATTCTCGGCGGCTAATTTTTTAAGAATTTCAATAAGTCGATAAGGGGTCATATTTTCATAAAACACTTCATTAATTTGAACCACGGGGGCATTAACGCAGGCGCCCAAACACTCAATCTCGCTTAATGTAAACTTCTTGTCAGCGGTCGTCTCGCCTTTACAAATACCAAGTTGATCCTTGCAAGCCTTGTAAAGATCATCACTGCCGCTTAGCCAACAGGGTGTTGTGCTGCAAACTTGCACGTGATAACTGCCCACTGGTTTTAAATGAAACATTGAATAAAAACTGGCAACTTCTAAGGCTTTTAAAAAGGGGATGCCGACCAGGGCAGCGACGGCTTCAAGCGCTGGTTGTGGCAACCAACCCCCGCATTGGTTTTGTGCCAAATCTAACAAAGGAACCAAGGCGCTTTGTTTGTGGGCAGGGGGGTATTGGGCCAGATACGTTTCGGCCTTTTGCTGATTTTCAGCATCGAAACAAAAAGGCGGCGACTGTAAAACCGTCATCGGTCTATCTCTCCAAACACAACATCTAATGACCCTAAAATAGCAACAATATCAGCCAGCATATGCCCTTGGCTTATGGTGTTCAACGCTTGCAAATGAGCAAACCCAGGGCCCCTTATTTTACAACGATAAGGCCGATTACTTCCATCTGCCACCAAATAGACGCCAAATTCGCCTTTAGGGGCCTCAACGGCTGTGTAAACCTCTCCGGCTGGAACGTGAAATCCTTCACTGTATAGCTTGAAATGTTGGATCATCGCTTCCATAGATTGCTTTATATCAGCCCGTTTTGGGGGCACAACTTTTGGGTTATCAGCAAGAATGGGCCCTTGGGGTATTTGAATAAGACATTGATTGATAAGGCTGACACTCTGGCGCATTTCTTCCATGCGCACCAAATACCGATCGTAACAATCGCCATGCTTTCCAACGGGAATATCAAACGCTAGCTGTTCATAAATTTCATAGGGTTGGCTTTTTCTTAAATCCCAGGCGACGTTGCTGGCACGCAGCATAGGGCCTGAAAATCCCCATTGAATGGCCTGTTCGGCCGTGACGATACCGATATCAACGCTGCGTTGTTTGAAGATGCGGTTTTCGGTTAACAGGGTATCTAAGTCATCAACAACTTTTGGAAAGCGGTCACAAAAAGCCTGTATATCCTCTAATAGTCCTTCAGGTAAATCTTGGTGTACGCCCCCTGGCCGAATGTAGGAGGCATGCATACGTGCCCCACTCACACGTTCATAAAAACCCATTAAAACTTCGCGTTCTTCAAATAACCACAAGAAAGGGGTAATCGCGCCGACATCCATGGCATAGGTCGCAATGTTCAACAGGTGATTAAGAATACGGGCGATTTCACAAAACAAAACCCTTATATATTGGGCACGTAAGGGGGGTGTGATCCCTAATAATTTCTCAATCGCCAAGACAAACGCATGTTCCTGGTTGATGGGCGAGACATAATCCAAACGGTCAAAATAGGGCAGGGCCTGCAGATAGGTTTTCTGTTCAATCAGCTTTTCAGTTCCCCGGTGCAAAAAACCAATATGGGGGTCAACCCGATGAATAACTTCCCCTTCCAGCTCCATGATCAGGCGCAAAACACCGTGCGCGGCGGGATGCTGAGGGCCAAAGTTTAGGGTATACTTTTCACGCATCGGTTTTAACCCTTCGCCTCTTGAAATCCATCGGGTAATTCTACCTTAGGGCTAGAGGGCATTCCCTCCCACGGGCTTAGAAAATCAAAACTTCGATAAGGTTGTTTCAGGTTAACGGGTTCATAAGCCACCCGTTGTTGAGCAGGGTCATAACGGACTTGACCGTAACCACTTAGGGGGAAATCTTTGCGTAAAGGATGCCCGCCAAAGGTATAATCTGTTAAAATACGCCGCAGATCAGGGTGATCATGAAAGGTGATCCCGAATAAATCCCACAGTTCACGTTCGGGCCAGTTGGCGCATTCGAAAACAGACGTCACACTGTGCAGCGGCGTTGTTTCATCAATAAAGGTTGTGATGAGAAGGCGTTGATTATGGGTATGACTGAGCAAGTTATAAACTATTTTAAAGCGTGCCTGTTGGTCGGGGTAATCAATAGCCGTTATATCAATAAGCTGACGAAAGCCGCAAGCGGGATGATCGCGCAAAACAGTTAAGGCGCGAACAATAGCCGCAGGGTAAATCTGCGCCAAGGTCATGCCATATCCATGATCCAACTTCATTAAATCTGGGCCCAATAGATCTGACAGCAATTCTAAGCCCAATTTCATGAAGGCATGTTCTTACAAGGTAATTACGTTTTTTCAGGGTACATCTTACTGGGCAAAAGGGTCAAGCCGGCGTTTGAAAAACTTGCGACGTCTTGACTTTAAGGTTAGTTGGAAGTTGGCTGAGCCTTGAGTTTACCAAGGTGTTTTGCATTTGCCAGTTTCCTCAAATCAACGACAACATAGATGGTGTTGCCGGCTGGAAGAAAGGGCCCCGAGTTAAGCCAAGTGTATGTGTCTCCGTCGGCAACGGGACCAGTTGTAAACGGAGGTGCAGTTGGGTGTTCTGGATCATAAATCTCGAAACTTTTGTCATAATGCCATGGGCATTTTACTTTCACAACAGAAAGGACGGGCGGGGTCTTTTCCCAATACTTTAATAATCTTTCTATAATTTGG
>CAIVFQ010000190.1 GCA_903905285.1 uncultured Alphaproteobacteria bacterium | reverse complement strand
CTTCAAGAAAAACAATTAATTGAAAAAACAAAAATACTTACTTATATAATTAATTATAAATCAAGAAATTAGAAAAAAAATGATGCGTAGCATTTTATACATTCTGTGCTTATTGTTTATTTCAATAAATTCAAATGCTGCAATTTTTGAAGAAGGCGAAGCTTGTCAGGGCTCTCAATATCTTATTGGCTTAACCAATGCGTTCGATGCTCAACCTATTATGGGACAGGGGGGATTTAAAAGCCCATCTACTCAACCAATTTACAGCCAGCTTCAAAACGTCGACAGGAACCTTCGGGCAACGACTGGAGATGTAGCAGCCGTTTTTCAAACGATTCTAACTCTTCGTTATCGTGGAGAGTTTTCAGAAGATCAATTTGTCACTAACGATCCCTTTTTAAAGGCTCAATTTTTGGCCTACAGGGTGATGGATGTGGCTTGTCAAATTCTGTATCAAGACGAGACTATTTCAGCGCAGAAATTAAGAACCCTAACTTTAGAAAAAGCCCGCAAAAACGCAGATTTTTCGCATCTTGCGGATGATTATATGGTTTCCCTAATCCCCGAAAGAGGAATCATCTTTGGTCGCCTGCCCGCACCTGATGACAATGATCTTCACAGAAAAAACACCTTTCAGGCATTGCAAGCTGAAAAAGATAGGGGAAACGCTATTTACTTAGTACTAGGCAGGGGCAACCGCCAACCCGCCCCCGCAGGCCAAAAAACAAATGATGGCAAAGACATTGTCTGGGTGTATTTGGATATATGCCCAGTGGCTCATTCCACCACTCGCAGGGATTATTTTTTGTGCGAAGATTTTAACAACAATTTAGAAGATGAAGTATCAACAAGCCTTTTTGATGCTGTTATATTCGACCGGTCAGTTTTTCCTTGTCCGCAGAGGAAGGGTTTGATCATTTCAAACATTATCCAACTGATGTCACGGACAGGCAGTCTATTTATCCCTGGTGTAGAGAAATCAGATTTACCGACAACAAAAAAAGTAGTCAGGAAGATGGATTTAAAAGAGCTTATGTCCTTTCAAGGCCATGAATCGACTTTTTTCTATAATCGGATAGCAGGGGGGTTTTTTGATGAAACAACAATAATGGATCATGACGCCGACTTAGGATTTTCCCTAAGACCCGATTACTGCGGACGAAACAGTAAAATTCTTAAATTCTCCATACCCTTAGAAAAAAATCAAAAAGTGTGCTAGGTTTAGCGGATATTTATTCCAATAGATAAAATTCTCCACAGAAAAGCATCATGATTAATCCTCACCACCATCAACATACCGACCAATGCCAACACAATCACCACCACGAAGAAGAGGAAGTTGAACACGTCCTTATTCATTCGGCAGAAGATTTTGAAGGCATGCGTAAAGCGGGGCGACTAGCATCTCAAACGCTTGATTACATAGCCCCCTTTGTCAAAGTGGGCATTACAACCAATGAATTGAACACATTGTGCCATGATTTCATTATTAAACATGGTGCCGTCCCTGCCCCCCTTGGCTACCAAGGGTTTCCCAAATCAATTTGCACATCGGTTAACCACGTGGTTTGCCACGGCATTCCTGGCGATAAAAAACTAATTGATGGGGACATTGTTAATATTGACGTAACCACGATTCTCGATGGATGGCATGGCGATACCAGTCGCATGTTTACCATTGGTAAGTTAGGCTTACGGGCTGAAAAATTAATCAACGTCACCTTTGAAGCCATGATGCGCGGCATTGAAATTATTAAGCCAGGCGCCACATTAGGCGATATTGGGCATGCCATTCAAAGCTTTACTGAACGCCAAGGTTTTTCGATTGTCCGTGATTTTTGTGGTCATGGCATTGGAAAGACCTTTCATATGCCCCCCACCGTGCTGCATTACGGCAAAGAAGGAACTGGGCTGGAATTGAAAGAAGGCATGTTTTTCACTGTCGAACCCATGATCAATGCCGGCAAAGCAGGCGTCAAGATTTTGGAGGATGGCTGGACAGCTGTCACCCGTGATAAATCTTTATCGGCCCAATTCGAACACAGCTTGGCGGTCACTTCCACTGGTTATGAAATCTTTACGGTCAGTAGCTAATGAAAACTATTGTTTTATTATTTACGGTTTTGATATGCAGCCAATGTACCTCTATGAAGAAGGAAATTTTGATGCCTGATACGTTACCCCCTTACGTTGTCATTAATGACCCAAACTGTCCGAACCGTGAGGTTTTGAAAAAAACTGTCCGAACCGTGAGGTTTTGAAAAAAATGGGACAACCCTTTACTTTTCCTTTATCCGCTGAAGATTTGGCAATCATCAAAACGTTAGAGGCGAAATATGATTCTGAGGAAAATTGTTCAGGTCTGGCCGCCCCTCAAATTGGTTTTTCTAAGCAAGCGATTGTCTTTGCCTTGGATGCCGATGAAGAATTAAAAAAATGGCGCCCAGACATAAGCGATACAATGCCAAAGACTATCTGGCTGAATCCTCATTATGAGCCTGTTGGTGATGACAAACATATTGACTATGAAGCCTGTTTTTCCGTTGGCGATTCGGCAGGCCCCGTGGCCCGTTATAAAACCATACGATATCAAGCCTATCTTGTTGATGGCACCAAGGTAGACGGTGTCGCCCATGGTTTCCTGGCGCGCATTATTCAACACGAGATTGATCATGTCCATGGTATTCTGTACACAAGCTATGTACCAGAAGGGCAGCTTTTGCCCCTAGACGAATATCGTCGCATGCGTAAAGAAGCCATGGAAAAAGGACAATCCTCTTCATGACAACGGCAAACGCCTTATCGTTGCTTCCCCAATCGCCGTCTCAGCTTACCCCTGTTGCTGAAGCGGTTTTGCATAACCTAGAGGCTGAACAGGCCCTGTTGGGTGCATTGCTGCTTAACAACGGCTCTTTGGAACATGTCAGCGATTTCTTGCGGCCAGATCATTTTGCCCATGCCGTTCATGGTCGTATCTATGAATCGATTCAACGCCTGATTGACCGGGGTCAAATTGCTGACCCTATCACCTTAAAAGACATCTTTCATGAAAATGAGCATTTAGCCGCTGTCGGGGGCGCAGGCTATTTGATTGACCTGGCAAACTCGGTTGTTTCCATTATTAGCGCGGCTGACTATGGCCGTTTGATTTATGATTTATATTTAAGACGTCAACTGATTAACCTCAGCCACGAAACTGTTCAAGAGGTGCGCAACTTTGACCTGGAAAGCACCGCTGTTCAGCACATTGAATCGGCTGAGAAAAAGCTTTATGACCTGGCAACCACAGGCCAAGCAGGTGGGAATGCCATCAGCTTTCGCGAGGCCTTAACACAGGCCCTTGAAACCGCTGAAATTGCCTACAAGCGTGACAGTCATATCGTGGGTGTCACCACTGGTTTTATTGATCTTGATAAATGGCTGGGCGGCTTGCACCCCTCTGACTTGTTAATTCTGGCCGGACGCCCCTCTATGGGAAAAACAGCGCTTGCCACCAACATTGCTTTTAATGCTGCTCTTTGTTTTGCTCAAAACAACCGCGAAGGATCACCGGTTGCATTTTTCTCGTTAGAAATGTCAGCTGAGCAGCTGGCCACACGTATTTTGTCCAGCGAATCAAAAGTATCGTCTGATAAAATCCGCCGGGGCGAAATACGCAGTGAAGATTTCCCCAAGTTTGTCGAAATTAGCCGTTCAATCCACAACACCCCTTTGTTTATTGATGACACAGCGGGCCTTAGCATTATGGCGTTGCGTAACCGTGCCAGACGTCTTAAACGGCAACATGATATTGGGTTGATCGTCATTGATTATTTGCAACTGCTAGAAAGCAGCAACAAACGAAGCAGCGACAATCGTGTTCAAGAAATTTCTGAAATCACCCGTTCCTTAAAAGGAATTGCCAAAGAATTAAATGTGCCAGTACTGGCCCTATCACAGCTGTCACGTGCCGTTGAACAGCGCGATGATAAACGCCCCCAGCTGTCTGACTTGCGTGAATCAGGGTCAATCGAGCAAGATGCCGACGTGGTCATGTTTGTGTACCGTGAAGAATATTATGAAAGCCGCAAACAACCACCCGAGGGAACTGAAAAACACTTGGAATGGCAAAAACGCATGGACGGTGTTTACAACAAAGCCGAAGTCATTATCGCCAAGCAACGTCACGGCCCGATTGGTACCGTGAAATTATTCTTTGATGGTAAGTTGACACGCTTCGGTAATTTAGAGAATATGTAGAAGTGTCACGTCCCCTAAGGTAACTTCTTCCTTATTGTTCCCGTAGCTCAGCCGGATAGAGCGCAAGATTCCTAATCTTGAGGCCGTGGGTTCGAATCCCGCCGGGGACGCCATCTTCATTTAGAGAAGAGATTTTATCCAACTTCCCCCTTTTTATAAGGGGGTTTAAAGCCCCATCACGCACTCACACCTGTGGGTGGCATTAATCGAAAATTAACTACTGAGATATATTCTAACATGATATAGAGCAAATATTATTTAGAGTATTTTTATGTTTTTTCGTTATATAGCCGTTTTCTGTGCATTTGAACTTATGCTTGGAATTACCTCGATTTGGTCTTCATCAGACCCATGGGAAGATTTGAAGTCTGCACAATCTGAACAAAAGATCCAAGAAATACTCGATTTTTCAGCCGTTGCTTTTGAGCGATACCGGAAACTAGAAAACCTTACGACCTTACAAGGGGAAGGGCAATGGGCTCGTATAAGAGAATTCTCAGGCACTACAGGTTATTATATTCCCTGTACCCTCGGCTTTATGGCCTACAGACATTCTTCATCATCTTCTCCCGCGGAAGTTATGATCGCCTTTCGGGGCATAGAAATGAATCGCTACGAGCTGCCAGACTTACTCCAGATCCATGGATCATTTATAGTCTCCTAATTGGTTAAAACCTTCGCCTTCAGGCGAAAGAGACTTCAGTCCTTGTTTGTATTCTTAAAATTTTAGTAGAGATGGATTTGCAT
>CAIVFQ010000189.1 GCA_903905285.1 uncultured Alphaproteobacteria bacterium | reverse complement strand
CAATTTTACTCTTTCTTCATATCTTAATTGTTTGTATTCTCTCATTTGCAACGCCTTTCTGTGACTGTCTTATCAACAAACACTCTAATGCGTTGCACTTCATTTTAGAACATGGGCATCAATAGACAGCCGTATGAGCTGCACACACTTTGTCATTGCCGCTCCCCCTGTCATTGCCGCTCCCCCTGTCATTGCCGCTCCCCCTGTCATTCCCGCGCCCTTTGTCATTCCCGCGTAGGCGGGAATCCAGTTGTATTTCTTCTGGACCCCCGCCTGCGCGAGGGTGACAAGAAGATGCGGAGGTAACATCCTGCCTATTAATTTAGAAAGAATTTACTATAGTTACGTCAAGACTGTCATTGCGAGCCCCTGAAAGGGGTGTGGCAATCTCCCGAAAGTATGCCCAAATGGTTGGAGATCACCACGTCGCTTCACTCCTCGTGATGACGGGAAGTCTTAGGGCTCCTGTGTGATGACACCCAAACCTGTCATTGCGAGGCCCTGAAAGGGGTGTGGCAATCTCCTGAAAAAGTGTGCCCAAATTGGGTTGGAGATCACCACGTCGCTTCACTCCTCGTGATGACGGGAAGTCTTAGGGCTCCTGTGTGATGACAACCCAAACCTGTCATTAAGCGGCGGTTCGCAATGGCCCGGTGGGTTTCACCAACAAAAAGATACCAGGACATAAAAAAAGGTCACCACGAAAACCGTGGTGACCTTGATAAAAGAACCTTAAAGCCTGATGGCTAATGGGTTATTATCCTTTAATAACAAAACCTTCTCTTTTAGCGTACTCTGCTCCTGAGATACCTTCTTGGTCACCTAGCTCATGTGCTTCACGTGCTGTGATTGTTTTAGCAGCTGCTTTGCCGCCCTTACCGCTTTTGAGTTTCCCGGCTGCTAGTCTTTCTCTCTCTAGTTTCGCCGCTGCTGCTTCTTTCTGGGCTGCTAAAGGGTCTGGAGCACCACCAAATGCGCCTGCATCATCATCATCTTCTGGCTCACTAACATGACCGCCGCCGGCGTCACTATGAACAGATGCGTCGCTGCCTCTGCGGCTGCCGCCACCCATGCCAGGCATACCACCTGATGCTGCTGGTGCTAATTTAGCTGCTGCAAGGTCTCTTGTAAGTTTCTCAACTGCAGCTGCCAATTTCACATTTAACTGGAAAAAAGCTTCTATGTTTTCTGCAGTTTTGCCTTTTACATAACCAGGAAGACTGGTACCATCAAACCCGTTGTCTTCAAGGTCTTTCTCAAATCGAGTCAACACGTCGAATGCAGCCTCGTGCAAAGGATTTGTTTTTGGTTTAGCTGCTTCATCTAAAACGTCTTGCTTAAGCTGTGCGATAGTAGCTTCATGTGTTGTTATTGTCTTTCCATGTTCTAGAACTTTAGCTGCATGACCATCTCTCTCAGCAATAAGTTTTTGGTGAGAAACATGAGCCGCAAACCCTTTAAGATCAGCAGCTATCGCTGACAGGTCATGTCCTCCTACTTTTACGCCCTTTGCTGTTTTAGGTTTTGCAGCTAACTTTGCAAGGGTCTGGCCATTGGCAAATTCAAAATCCTTAATTACATCCCACTCAGCACTAGGCTGTGAAATTGCTTCTATTGCTGCTTCGTCTTTATCTTTCAGACCTAACTTAGCAACGATCTTAGCCACCAAGCCGTCCACTGCTTCCGTAACTGTCCCAGCATCGGCACCTGCTAACTTAAGCTTGGCACCAAATGCTATTTCTTGCTCTACATCAGCATTTTTAGCTTTAACCAGTGCAACAACTTTAGCTGCGTCGTCGTATGTAACAGCATCGATTGCCATCACTTGACCAACAACTCCTGCTACAACGCGATCGGCAATTGCTAATGCAACATCACTACTTTTAGCACCAAAACCAGCCTTTGCTTGAACGCACTCAAAAGTATCTGTGGTAAGTGTAAGCTTAGATTTAGCTGGACCACCATTTGCCACAAGCAAAAGATCAGGGGCAGCAGCCATTACAGTTCCAGCAAACGCTGTCGTAACCAATGCAGCGATTGCTATATTTTTCAAAAATTTCATAACTTCCTCCAATTAAAAAAACAAAATGTTGAGTTCACAATTTTATGAACCTTACATTTTGATTACATCACTAAAACATTAACATAACGTTAAGAAAACCTGACAAATCAAAATTTTCTCCGTTAAGAGCTCTATACCATAAAATTATTTCTCAGAACAAGTATTTTTTGCATGCATTTTTCGCAACCAGGTCCCTCATTACCGCCCTTTAATGCCATTACAAGCAAAACGCATACCGTACCCTGTACCAGTATTTACGGAAAATCGATTGCCAGATTCTGAAATAGTATGGTAATAGTCTGGCGTTCTCCAAAAAGGGTTTGTCCGTAAAAGGTTTAATACATGGTTGCTTTAAAGTCTTTCCTGATTTTCTTGTCTGTCTTTTCTTTTTTCAAGGTACAAGCCGAAGAACTCAAAACGGCTCCCTTAAGTCAGCTTAAGTCTTACCTGACATACACGAAAACACATGATCCCATTCGCCTTAAGTTTACAAGGTTTCCCCTTGCGTCTTCGTATGCGTCAACCTGGGGAGCGCCAGTTCTGCCAAAAACGTTTCTTATAAAAATTCCTAGTGGTGGCGTTTATTCACAAAATGGGCATGTGATTGTCGCAAAAAAATATTTAATAAAAGAGTTGTTGTGGTCACGGCCTTCTTTTATAAGACAAAGACAATCTCTTAACATTCAGACTTTGCCTGAAGTCAAACGCCTTAAAGGCAGGGTCGTCGTTCTTGCTCAAGAAGGGCATAATAACTATCACTACTGGATCACAAAGATATTGCCAAAGTTGGCTTTATTAAAAAGCATCCAGTACGACTGGCTTTACTTACCACGTCTGACTCATCCTTTCCAGCGTGAAACCCTAGACCTTATGGGTATCGACCCTGCAAAAATTATTGAGGCTGACAGGGATACTTACATCGAGGCCGATATGTTGATTGCCCCCTCATTTGGTTCAAAGTCCGTTTATACACCGCGCTGGGCTATTGAATATTTACAGAAAACCCTTATGGTCCCTGCTGCAACCGGTCCTGGTTTTTCGAAAAAGGTATTTGTTTCTCGGCAAAAGGCAGCCTATCGTCGTGTTCTTAATGAAGATGACGTCTTTGCCTTGTTCCAGCCCTTGGGCTTTAAACGGTATAATCTAGAAGACTTAAAGTTTGTTGAGCAGGTCCGGCTGTTTCAAAATGCCGAGGTCGTTGTGTCTTTCAATAGTGCGGGCTTAACAAACCTAATTTTTAGCAAACCAGGCACACACGTTATTGAAATTTTCCAAGAGCACGAAGAAAATTATTTCTGTTATCTCAGTCAAACGTTACATCTAAAATACGATTGTCTAAAAACAACACCCTTTAAAAAGGACAGCGGGTATACAAACACCACTGTTCCTCTGGAGTTGATAAAAAATTTAATAAAAAGAAAATTACGTAGCTAAATTACTAATGGCCTACGGTGGGGGATTTGTGGTTCTTGCGATGACAGAGATGGTCTGTTGCCGTCAGCATAGATAACAGTTATTATTGCTTAAATTTTTATATATCAATTTAACAATTCGGTCCATTCTATGATTACTCTTCATGGTCAAACCTATATCCCCCCTAAAGCCAACCGTTTAGAAAAACTGGTTGTCCTAATTCATGGCTATGGGGCCTCGGGCGATAATCTTCTAGACCTTTCTTATCATTGGCAAGATTCATTGCCGAACGCCGTTTTTGCGGCGCCAAATGGGCCTGAGACTTGCGATGTTAATCCCTCAGGATATCAATGGTTTGGATTACCTGATTTGTCACCGGTCAATATTCGTCTGGGCCTTGATCGGGCAGGACCTGTGTTGCAGAATTACCTGCAAAATCTTATGACAACCTATCAACTGGCACCTCAAGATGTGGCTCTGGTTGGGTTTTCCCAAGGCGCTATATTAGCCCTTGATATGATGTTTTTAATGCCAACATTGGCAGGGGTTATTGGTTATTCAGGGGTGTTTTTACCTCCAAAAAACCGTCCCCTTTCTCCGCCCTTAACCAAGGCTTTATTGGTTCATGGAACCCTTGATACGGTTGTTCCTTATTCAGCATTCATACATGCCGAGGCGGCGTTAAAAGACCATGGCATATCTTTTGAAACCCACACTTGTCATGGTCTTGATCACAGCATCAGTCCAGATGGCATTCAAGTGGGCCGTGACTTTCTGAGTCAGGTTTTATCATCCTCTATAAAAACACAAGGGGCAGCATATGGTTCGTAAAAAAATTGGATTGATTGGTGGGGGCAATATTGGGGCGACACTAGCGCACCTTATCCTGCAGCGCGACTTAGGCGATGTGGTTTTGGTTGACATTGCTGAGGGTGTGACGCAAGGCAAGGCCCTTGACCTTTGCCAGGCATCGGCAATTGACGACAGAGCCGGCAGTATTATTGGCACGCAAGATTATGGCGCCCTTAAGGGGGCCGATGCCGTGGTGGTCACAGCGGGTGTACCGCGCAAGCCGGGCATGAGTCGTGATGACTTGTTACAAATCAACAGTGATATCATTAGGACAATTGGCCAGCAGATTAAACAGCATTGTCCTGGCGCGTTTGTTGTTGTGGTGACAAATCCTTTAGATGTCATGGTGTGGTTGATGCAACAAAGCAGCGGATTGCCCACCCATCGTGTTTTGGGGATGGCGGGCATTCTGGACAGCGGTCGGTTTCGGTATTTTCTGGCCACGGCTTTAGGGGTGGCGGTTCAAGATGTGAAAACCTTTGTGTTGGGTGGTCATGGCGATACGATGGTTGCCTTGCCCCGCTATACAACGGTCGCGGGGATTCCTTTGCAGGAATGGATCGATCAAGGAAAATTGTCATCAGAACAGCTGAATGACATTATTAAACGCACCCAAAATGGGGGCGCTGAAATTGTGAATTTAATGAAAACGGGCTCTGCCTATTATGCCCCTGCCAGTGCAGCGTTACAAATGGTGGAGTCTTACTTGTTTGACCAAAAAAGAATTCTGCCTTGCGCAGCGTGGTTAAGCGGTGAATATAGCATCAATAATATGTACGCTGGCGTGCCGGTTATGATTGGCGCTGGGGGTGCAGAAAAAGTCATTGAACTTGACCTGAATGCTGACGAAAAACAGCAGTTCACATCCTCAGTTCAGACCGTACAAAAGCTGATCGATGACCTTAAAACGTTAGGTTTCTAAATGTATTTGCATGAATATCAAGCCAAAAAAATCTTAGGCGACCTTGGGATCCCCATTCTTAAGGGCGAAGTCTCATATACCCCTGACCAGGCTGTTCAATCAGCACAGGCTATTGGTGGCGACTTTTGGGTTGTTAAGGCCCAAATTCATGCTGGTGGTCGCGGCAAAGGGGGCGGCATTATTCTGGCCCATTCCCTGGATGAAGTTAAAGAGACTGCCAATAAGCTTTTAAATCATATTCTGGTGACGCCTCAAACCGGCCCATCAGGAGAATTGGTTGAGTGCGTTTATGTGGAACAGGGTTGTGCGATTGAGCGTGAGATTTATTTAAGCCTGAGCCTGAATCGTCATTATGGTCAGGTGTGTTTGGTTGCCTCACAATCGGGGGGGATGTCAATTGAAGAGGTGGCACACAAAAATCCGGATGCGGTTGAACGTATTCTGATTGACCCGTTTTTGGGGATACAGCCTTATCACCTTCAACGGTTAAGAAAAATTCTAGATGTCGAAGGCGATGATTTTGATCGGTTGATTTCCAACCTTTATCAGGCCTACACCCAATTTGACGCCAGCCTTATAGAGATTAATCCGCTGGCAGTCACCAAACAGGGAAAGCTTATCGCCTTGGATGCCAAAATGTCATTAGACGACAATGCCATTGCCTATCGCCAACCGTTGCTGAAACAGTATAAGGATACCAGCAAGCTAACCCCCTTAGAAAAAGCCGCTAAGGATTATGGACTCAGCTATATAAAGCTTGATGGAGATATTGCCTGCATCATGAATGGCGCTGGCCTTGGTATGGCAACCATGGACTTTATCCATTTTCATGGGGGAAAACTTGCTAATTTTCTGGATGTAGGGGGCAGCGCTGACCAAGACCGTTTCAGGTTGGTTTTCAGCTTGTGACGGCCGACCCCCGCGTTAAAGTGGTGTTGATTAATATTTTTGGTGGCATCATCCGGTGCGATATGGTTGCCAACAGTATTATCGCCATGGCGAAAGAAAGCTGTTTTAAAATGCCCATTGTGGTGCGATTGGAAGGGGCAGGCTCTGTTGAAGCCAAGGAAATTTTATCCCAGTCGGGCCTTAACATTATACCCGTCAATAGTTTGGGAGAGGCCGCAGAAAAAGCCATTCAAGCTGCCGCAGGAGGGTTATAGTGTCTATTCTTGTTGATAAAAACACTCGCGTGATTTGCCAAGGTTTTACCGGTAAGCACGGAACCTTTCATTCCCAGCAGGCCCTTGCCTATGGCACAAAACTGGTGGGCGGGGTGTCACCTGGAAAAGGGGGACAATCTCATCTAGAGTTGCCAGTTTTTGATACCGTTTTCGATGCTGTCAAAGCCACCCAGGCCGATACCAGTGTCATCTATGTCCCAGCACCTTACGCAGCTGATGCAATTTATGAGGCGGCTGAGGCAGGCATTAAGCTGATTATTTGTATTACAGAGGGTATTCCCACCCTTGATATGGTGCGCGTAAAACGGTTTTTAAAGGGAAGTGGGTCACGATTAATAGGGCCCAATTGCCCTGGTATTATCACCCCTAATGCTTGCAAAATTGGCATTATGCCGGGGTTCATTCATCAGCCTGGTCATGTTGGGGTGGTGTCCCGTTCTGGCACGTTAACGTATGAAGCCGTTTGGCAAACAACCCAAGTTGGATTAGGCCAAAGCACCTGCGTGGGCATAGGGGGAGACCCTGTCAAAGGCACAAGCTTTGTTGAGGTATTGGAATTATTTTGGCAAGACCCCGACACACACGGTGTGTTGATGATTGGGGAAATTGGCGGCGATGAAGAACAACAAGCAGCTGAGTTTATAAGCCATCAACGTCGCCAGGGCCGTGACAAACCAGTGGCTGCGTTTATTGCTGGGGTAACAGCTCCACCTGGTAAGCGCATGGGTCATGCCGGCGCCATTACAGGAGGGGGTGGTATGGATACTGCCGCGGCCAAGATTGAAACCTTAAAAAAACATAATGTGCTTATAGCTGAAACCCCCGCCTTGTTGGGTCAAACAATGTTAAAAGCAATGCAAAGATAAACTATGAGCAAAGCGTTGGATTCTGATCGATATCTTCAAGAAACCTTATTTGCCGAGAATAATCGCGAGTATTTGATTGGTCTATATCAGCAGTATAAACAAAATCCTGATTCGGTTTCCCTGGAATGGCAGCAGTGGTTTCAAAAATTTCCTTTGGCTGATACAGAGGATGAAAAGGAGCCGTCATGGATCACCGCGTCGCCTGTGGCTTCTGGTAATGACGACTGGGCAATGCGTCAATGGGGGCACACATTAGCCAACCTTGACCCTTTAGGATTAGAAAGTCCCACACGTTTACCCGACCTGAAAGTGGTTCCCGGGTTAGAAAAAATATATGCCCAAACAATTGGCCTGGAATTCATGCATGTTGAAAATCAGGCTGAACGTACCTGGTTGCAACAAAAGTTTGAAAACAGAAACCTTTCATTCACAGATGCCCAGAGGTTGGCTTTCTTTGAACAATTGCAAAAAACAGAACTACTGGAACGGTTTCTGCAAACCAAATTTCCGGGCGCTAAGCGATTCAGTATCGAAGGGAACGATACATTAATTCCCGCGCTTGAGCACAGCTTGGGCCTGATTGCGAAAAATGGCACGAAAACGGTTATCATGGGCATGGCGCATCGCGGACGTTTATCGGTGATGGCTCACATTCTGAAAAAGCCTCTGCCCCTTATTTTTGGTGTTTTCGATGATAACAGTGTACGGGATGATTTCCCCACCAGTGGCGACGTCAAATACCACCAGGGCTATCAATCGCAGCGGACTGTTGGTGATCACAACTTAGATATATCTATTTTGTCAAATGCGTCTCACCTAGAATCGATCGTGCCCGTGGCTTTGGGGCGCACCCGTTCTTTGCAGGATCAGAGCATCGATGCTGTACCTATTCTTATTCATGGCGATGCTGCTTTTTCCGGTCAAGGCGTTGTTTTTGAGTCGTTACAGTTATCACAATTGCCAGGCTATCAGGTGGGGGGTAGCCTGCATATTATCCTCAACAATCAAATTGGTTTTACCGCTACCCCGAAAGAGGGGCGTTCAACACGGTATTGTTCCGATGTTGCCAAGGCCATGGGATGCCCCATTTTGCATGTGAATGCTGATGATGTGGAAATGGTGGTGTGGGCGTTTGAATTGGCTGTTCAATACCGTTATCAATTCCATAAAGACATTGTCATTGATTTGGTGGGGTATCGCCGCCATGGCCATAACGAGGGGGACGAGCCCAGTTACACGCACCCGTTGATGTATAAGGCGATTGCCCAGAAACCAACCGTTGCCAGTTTGTATGGCCAAAGCTTGAAAGAACAAGGCGTTTTAACACCTTTGGATGATTTCAAGAAAACTTTTGTAAAAAAACTGCAAGAAGGTTTAGACGCAAATAACCCAGCCCCCGTCATTGCAAGTCCTGCGGCTCCTCGTGATGACAAAAACAGTGTTGACCTAGCCACCCTAAAAAAACTCGGTCTGGAAACCTTAAATGTCCCCAACGGTTTTCATATTCATCCAAAACTGGAACGGATCTTAGCCAAATGGCGCGAACAGATTTTGAAAGGCGAAGGGTATATTGATTGGGCAACGGTGGAAAGTTTGGCCTTTGCTAGTTTGTTGAATGAGGGTCACCGCGTTCGATTGGCAGGGCAAGACAGCAAACGGGGAACATTTTCGCAACGCCATGCAGAATGGGTGGATACAGAAACCAACGCGTCTTACTGCCCATTTAACAACCTGGACATAGTAAACAGCCCCCTGTCAGAGGCAGCCGCCCTTGGATTTGAATATGGGTACAGCCTGGCCTTAAAAGGGCTAACGATGTGGGAGGCGCAATTTGGTGACTTCGTTAATGGCGCGCAAGTCATCATTGACCAATACATATCAGCGGGTTACAGCAAATGGTTGCAACCCTCGAACCTGGTCTTGTTATTGCCCCATGGGTATGAAGGCCAAGGGCCCGAACATTCTTCGGCTCGATTGGAACGATTTTTACAACTCAGCGCCGAAGAAAACTGGCGGGTGGTTGTGTGTTCCACCCCGGCGAACTATTTTCATTTATTAAGACAACAGGTTACGGGTGATAGGCCCTTGATTATTCTGACGCCCAAATCTTTACTGCGTCACCCCCAGGCTGTTTCTCCCTGGCAAGATCTTGGAGAGGACTTTAAATCGGTTATTGGGGATGATCTAGCTCTACCCACCCAGGCAGAAAAGGTTATTTTATGTACAGGCAAGGTTTATTATGACCTGCTTGCCTATCGCCAAGACCATCAACACACAAAAACAGCCATCGTGCGTATTGAACAGCTTTACCCTTTTCCTGAACAAGAGTTAGCGGCCGTATTAAGGGGCTGTACGGCTCAGTCGTGGGTTTGGTGTCAAGAGGAACCCCAGAACATGGGTGCCTGGTCTTTTGTGGCTCCCTTACTGAAATCTATGAGTGCTGATGTGGTGTATGCGGGGCGTACTGCCTCTGCCTCCCCCGCCACGGGTTTTGCCGGTCGCCATGCCGTTGAACAGAAACACTTTATTGAACAGGCCTTTGCTCTTTAAAAAAACAAGGAAAGGGCTTTATATGCCCCATCACGTAGCCGACTCACCTTATGTTTTCTTGCCCAGTTCATCGAGATCACGCCCAAAATTCTCTATCTCTTGCAAAGTTGTAAAGCAAGAGGTGTATGTAACGACATTACTATTTCGGAATCTGGCAATCGATTTTCCGTAAACAAAGAATATGTCTTAAGAACGGCCAACTTCATATCTTGCCTTGGCCATCCCCCCTTTTGCGTATACTCAAGTTCAAAATTTAGTTTCTCAGGAACTCGGCTGCTAAAAAGATTGTCAGCATCGCAGTAAATTTCAACTTTACGCGCTTTTAAAACTTGAAAAGCCAGTAAAGCCATGGCATGGGCTGCCTCGGTAGCATATCCATTCTTTCGTTTACTTTGCCGAATAAAATAAGAAATTCCAAACTGGGGAATCAGCCAATTTGCCTGAAATGATGGCAACGCACAACGCCCTGTAACCTCACCACTTGATTTCTCTATAATGATATAGCGAATAAAGTCCCTTAGAATAAACTCGGCGTGATGCCTTCGGCATTCCTCCTCCACTGACTGAGGTGTAGGAATTGTCTTTGGCCAATTGAGCCATTGAACATAATCATCATACCCATCAAGTATCGCCTGATGTAGTTTCTCACCAAAGCCAGCCTTTGGCGCTTGCAAAATAAGCCTGGGAGTTTCAATTACTTCTGGCAGGTCAATCAATATACGGTTCATTTTGTTTCCTATTTCTTATCCGGGTTCAGCTCACCGAGATCACACCCAAAACTCTCTATCTCTTGCAAAGTTGTAAAGCAAGAGGTGACAAAACGGTACACGTTTGAACCAGGACATCCCCACTCGTAAAAAAAGTGCCCTTGTTTCAGCAATTTGTCAGCAAGGAAGGAGGGCAATTCCACAAAGATTTCATTAGCCTCTACCGGACATTGAATAGGGAAACCATGTTGTTTAAAGAGGGCCGCTAAAGCCTGTGCCATTTTATTCGCATGGGCAGCATTTTTTAACCACAAGTCATTTTTAAAATAAGCCAAAAATTGAGACGCAAAGAACCGTGTTTTTGACATCAGTTGTCCAGCGCGTTTTTGCAAATAATCAAAATCGTTGGCATATTTATGATTAAAGATAACTACCGCTTCACCAGCCATCGCCCCATTTTTAGTAGCACCAAAACTTAAAATATCAATGCCTGACTTCCAGGTTAACTCGGCAGGTGTACAGTTTAGGGACACCAGGCTATTAGCAAAACGGGCACCATCCATATGCATCTGAAGATGATATTCTTGGGCTAATTCATGAAACCTTCTTAGTTCTTCAAGACTATAGACCGTTCCCCATTCGGTAGACTGCGTTAAGCTGACACACCCTGGCTGTGAGGTATGAGGTCTTAACGATAATCCCACCTGGATCGATTTTTTTAGGGCAGGCAGATTCATCTTACCATTTTCCCCGTCAATGCTAATAAGCTTAGCACCACCAGTATAAAATTCAGGCGCCCCACATTCGTCAGTATTAATATGGGCATCCTGATGGCAATAAATGGCCTGATGCGGACTGACTAAACTTGAAAGCGCCAAACTGTTAGACGCGGTACCGGTACTGGTTAAGTACACATCAACATCTTTTTCAAACACGTCCGAGAAAACTTTTTTCAATTTCAATGAATATTCATCGGCCCCATAAGACGATTGATCTCCATGATTGGCGTCCATAACGGCTTGCATAATTTCTGGGCACACACCCACAACGTTATCACTTTTAAAATTCATACTTTACCTTGCTTCAAATAAACGTTTCTTTCATCAGGGGGCAATTTTTCAAGGGCATATCTTAACATTGTTCTTGGCATAAACGCCGCGCGTTGGTCCAGGAAATCTTTCAGGACTTTTAAGTCTTTTTTGCCCATCTCCCTTAACATCCAACCAACGGCTTTATGAATAAGATCATGGGAATCTTTTAGCAAAATTTCAGAAATTCTAAGAGTCCACTGGTAACTGCCTTGTCGAATAAAATGCCACATGCCTATCCGAACAGTGCCTGTGATTCATAGAAATGGTATGATATGCTTTCTCTGGGAGGTGTATCTTCATGCGATATCAACAGATGCGGTTTTGGAACATCATGAATGAACTGGATTCTGAAGAAAAAGCCAGGGCT
>CAIVFQ010000188.1 GCA_903905285.1 uncultured Alphaproteobacteria bacterium | reverse complement strand
TTCAGAACAACCCGAGGAGCCGAAGTCTTTTGCCTAATTCGAGGCTTTCTCTCAACGAGACGCAAACAGGGGTTTAATATCTTTCATGCCATCCTAAATCCTCAGTTCTGCCCACAATAAACCTGGGTAGTTACAAATTAAAACGATTAATGTTTTAACGCTTGTTCGTATATACGTTTGTTTTGTCATAAATAGTGTCTATTTATGTTTAATTGAAAGTATTAGAACAGATAAGTGTGTTGCATTAATTTTTCGTTAATTGCAGCAAGATCATTTTGTCGTTAAGAGAGAGGAAGCCGCAAAGTGGTTTGAAGGGGGCATATTTTCAACGATTTAATTTTTCCTTATTAACCAATTATTAAGTTTTACAATGGTAGATTCATAAGTAAGAAGAAATTTTAAAGTGAACTTAATAAAATAGATATTTTGTGATCATAATAAATTGGGAGAAATTAAAGTGGAAAAGAAAAAAGTGGAAAAGAAAAAAGTCGCTATAGCTTTACAAGGTGGTGGTGCTCATGGAGCTTTCGCCTGGGATGTTGCTGATAAACTTTTGGAAGATGGCCGTTTTGACATACTAGGCGTTTCAGGAACAAGCGCCGGCGGTATGAATGCAGCTGCAATTGTTCAAGGTCTGATTAAAGGGGGAACAGAGGCAGCCAGGGCTACACTTAGAGATTATTGGAGGGAAATGAGCGATCTTTCCAAAAAAATATCTCCCTTTAGTTTGAATCCTAATGATAAAAAGGCGAAATATTATAATTTGGATCATTCCCTTGGTTACTTAATGATGGGGCAACTTCAAGAGCATTTCTCTCCTTATGATCTTAATCCCTCAAATAAAAATCCCTTTGGCGATTTTGTGAAAAATTTTTTCGACTATTCAGCCATTCGCAACAGCTCTGAAAGAAAAATCTTTTTGGGCACAACCCATGTTAAAACAGGAAAAGTCAAAATTTTTAGCAACAAAGACTTTCACCCTGATGTTTTAATGGCGTCTGCTTGTTTGCCCTTTATGTTTCAGGCCGTTCAGGTTGATGGTGAGGATTATTGGGATGGTGGTTTCATTGCAAACCCAGCGATTTTCCCCTTAATTCTCGATTGTGACTGTTCAGATATTATTCTTGTGCAAGTAACCAAAACATATAGAGAAGAACTACCAAAGACCAGAGCTGAAATTGTCGATCGTTTGAAAGAAATTACCTATAACGGCTGCATGGTTCATGAAATGCGAGCCATTCATTTTATCAGCCGTATGATTGATGAAGGTAAAGTCAAGGATGGTGCGATGAAACGTATCAATATGCATATGATTAAGAATGAAGATTCCTTTAAAGGCTTAAACTTAAGCAGCGCCTTGAATACCGACTGGGATTTTTTGATGATGTTGCATAATGAAGGGCGTAAAACCGCAGAAAAGTGGATTAATGACCATTACGACAAGGTTGGCACAAAAGTACACACTTTGGATGAGGGAATGTTCAAAGACTTCGTATAAAGTTTGAAAGGGAATGGGCGTACAGTTCAAAAGAAAATAACGAAAAAATAAGCGCACAAAATCTCCTAAAAGGGGTATAAGAAGAGGATGCAAAAAGAAACATCCTCTAACATTACCCCGATTGATTTTGAACAGGCGTTGCATGAACGGTACCTTGCGTATGCACTGTCGACCATTATGTCACGGTCATTGCCGGACGTGCGGGATGGGTTAAAACCGGTTCATCGTCGGTTAATTTATGCCATGCATCAGCTGCGCCTAAACCCGACGACTGGGTTTAAGAAATGTGCCCGCGTGGTGGGTGACGTTATGGGTAAATTTCACCCCCATGGCGATGCGGCCATTTATGGGGCATTGGTTCGATTGGCCCAGGATTTCTCTGTCCGGTATCCCTTAATCGAAGGGCAAGGCAACTTTGGCAATATTGATGGGGACGGTCCCGCAGCTATGCGTTATACCGAAGCCCGTCTGAGCCAGGTATCCATGTCATTAATGGAGGGGTTAGATGAAAACGCCGTTGATTTTCGGCCTACCTATGATGGTGAGGGTGAGGAACCGATTGTTTTCCCCGCTGCCTTTCCGAATTTATTAGCGAATGGATCAACTGGTATTGCTGTGGGTATGGCAACGTCTATTCCTCCACACAATGTTGATGAAATTTGCCAGGCTTTGATCTTATTAATTGATCAACCTGATGCCACGATTGAACAGATTTTAACCGTTATGCCTGGGCCCGACTTTCCGACCGGGGGCATCCTAACAGAAAATGCCGATACTTTATTAAAAGCCTATGAAACGGGGCGGGGCAGCTTCCGTGTGCGGGCTCGGTTTGAAGTGGAAGAGGTTAAAGGGGGTGGCTATCGTATTGTCGTTACGGAAGTTCCCTATCAGGTTGAAAAATCAAAGCTGATCGAAAAAATTGCCAACCTTTTAAACGAAAAAAGATTGCCCTTTTTAGACGATATTATTGATGAGTCAGCTGATGATATTCGCTTGGTTTTACAGCCCAAAAGCCGCAACGTTGAACCGAACGTGTTGATGGAATCTTTATTCCGCCTGACCGATTTAGAAGTGCGTATTTCTTTAAACATGAATGCGCTTGATGGTCATAATGTGCCAAAGGTCATGTCTTTAAAGGAAGTTTTGCGGGCCTTTTTGGATCATCGTTTTGTCGTGCAAGACAGACGCAGCCGACATCGGCTGGAACAGATTGCCAGTCGTTTAGAGATTTTGGCAGGGTACCTGGTTGTTTATTTGAACCTGGATGAAGTGATTCAAATTATTCGTGAAGAAGATGATCCCAAAGCTGTTTTCCAAGAACGTTTTAATCTAACGGTTAACCAGGTTGAGGCTATTTTAAACATGCGGTTGCGCAGTCTGCGCAAATTGCAAGAAATTGAAATCCGTCAAGAATTCGATGGTTTGGAAAAAGAAAAAAAATCGTTAGAGCAACTGTTATCTAGCTCAAAATTACAGTGGAAACAAATCCACAAAGAAATAGAAGGTTTGCGTAAAACCTTTGGTCAAGAAACGGTATTAGGGCGTCGTCGTACCACCCTTATGCAAGCACCTGAACCTGTTGTTGTGCCCTTGGTTGATACCATTGAGGTTGAGGATGTTACGGTTGTTTTCTCCGCCAAAAATTGGCTGCGTAGTGTGAAGGGGCATACCTTAACAGCACCGCTGGCGTATAAAGAAGGCGACGGCGAGCGATTTGTCCTAACGGCGCAAACCATCGATAAATTGGTTTTGTTTGGCAGTAATGGTCGTTTTTATACCATCGGTGTGGACAAGATTCCCCGCACCCGTGGGCACGGCGAACCGATTCGTCTGTTGGTTGACCTTGCCAATACAGAGGAGATCTTGGGCGCGTTTATTGTAAAGAATAATGCTCTGGATCAAAGCTTTCTGGTCGTAGCCAGCGATGGGCGGGGGTTTGTGATTAAAGCAGGAGATACCCTGGCCCAAACTAAGCTGGGCAAGCAGGTGTTAACACCTGCCGAAGGGTCCGTGGCAAAGTTTTGTTTGCCTGTGACAGGGGATCAAGTCGCTGTTGTGGGGCAAAATCGTAAGCTTTTGATTTTCCCATTGGCAGAGTTGCCTGTTATGGGGCGTGGTCGCGGCGTGACTTTACAAAAATACAAAGATGGTGGGGTAAGTGATATTACCCTATTCACAGCTGAACAGGGCCTTAAATGGAACAGGGCAGGGAAGATAACCACCCTAACGGATACGCGCCCCTGGCAAGGAAAGCGTGCGGCCTCTGGTCGTTTGGCGCCGATCAGTTTCCCCCGTTCGAATTTGTTTGAGGGATAATCTCTCCCCAAAAATCTTTCCTTAGCGTTCTGGGGACGGAGGGATATTACTGTCGTTTTTCCTTGAGACACTGTAATAGAAGGTCCGCTGGTTTACGCCACAACCATGATACATATCTTGTAAATCTTGTTGGACGAGCAGTATATGGAGGATCTTGATGAAGTTTTTCATAACCATTTTCTTCAAGGTTTTTCATACCTTCATAAACATCCAGTGCCGTAAGAGAAGGCGGAGATTTTCCATGTAAGTTGTGCATTAGGTAAACGCTAGAAAATCTTCCACAATCATGCATGTTCAATACCTGGTTTCCTTGATAGGCATATGAAAAGTGCATTTTCATACCAAGGTTTGCCGCTATTTGTTCATAAAAAACTTTGCTTTTCTGAGGTAATTGACTGCGGCAAACGATCTTTACCATAGAGGTAACTGGATCAAACACCCGCATAGACATCTTTTTGAGAGAAGAATCTAAAGATATTTCTACATAGCAAAAGTGTCCGGATCGGTTAGACGAACTGCTTTCTTGCAAAGAATGTATTTTTATGGGTCTTTCTGGAAATTGTTGAACAAGATGTTGCATTAAATACCCTGCATAGGAAATGTATCTTTCGTCCATGACATTAAAAGGAGATTTTGAAAAATGAAGTTTATGGTTGTTCCCCACCTTGATGGTTCTGTTCATGGAGAGCGCCAAAACATTTACGCAGTCTTCTAATTCTTGGTGAAGATAAGAAAAAGAGTAGTCTCTAGGGCTGCCAACAAACCCTTCTTCTGTTAAAGAAGGGTATTGTATTCTGGCTATTTCAAACTCTTCTCTAAAGACTTTGGCCCTGCCATTGGGACTTAGTTCGCGATCTGACCGTGTTGAGCCCTGATTCCATCCTTTTCCTGAGTAATAATTTTTTAAGAAGGGGCCCCATTGATGGGTGTCATAACCAACGGTAGAGGTAGCGTAATATAGACGTGCCAGATTATTCACGACAAATTGTCTTGCCCTTGAAAAGCATCCCCTCGTTGTGGGTTGCGTTTTTAAGGAGGCATGTGATGATCTGCGCTCTAATTCGAGGTCTGATTTGCAATCATTTGGATCAGATGCGCAAACTACATGGCATGCTATCTGAAGAAATAGAAGGGCTTTGATGAAAACTCGCATCACTATACTCTTTGAAATAAATAATTTTACTAAATGTTATGCGTTAAGCATTTTATATCATTAGACCTTCTGCGTAAGTTGCATTTTAGGTAAAATAGTGGGAGTTTTGAGGGAAAACCGACCAAGGTAGTTCCCTCATGAGCCTAAGATACACAAAAATCGTCACCCATCCCAAGGTTTTTCTTCGGCTGTTTGGTGTGAATTCTGTTCAGTTCAACCAGATCTGCACAAATGTTACTCCTTTATGGAAGAGACAAGTTTTAGGCAAATACAAACGCCCTGGCCGCAACTTCGCTCTTTCCCTTGAAGATATGATTTTGATGCTCCTTTTATTTTACCGCAGTTACATAACCCAGATGGTAACTACCCAGGTTTATTGTGGGCAGAACTGAGGATTTAGGATGGCATGAAAGATATTAAACCCCTG
>CAIVFQ010000187.1 GCA_903905285.1 uncultured Alphaproteobacteria bacterium | reverse complement strand
GATCGTTATCGCAATAAACGAAAACTATAAAACGTAAAATTCAAAATCATCTCTGGAATCGTCAATCTCAAAAATGGATTCGCTATAGCCTAAACAAAAAATAGGGGAATGGGGATCATGTCACTCTCTTGCAACAAACTACCTCGACTTACGCAGTAGCTCTATTAGTGCTTTATTAATTATTTATCCTTTATAATTTAGCAATGCATTTCTCTAATTTTCACTAAAGCAATTTGATTAAAGAATAAAAATGAAAATAGATCAGATACTACGTTTGCAATCTATGCCCCTTTGTTCTCCCAGTTATCCAAAGGGTCCCTACAGATTTATTAACAGGGAATACTTCATCATCGTTTATAGAACGCATGAAAATGCGATCAGCGCATTAGTGCCAGAACCCTTGGAGCCAGATGGTAGCAATCATGTTTTTTTGAATTCATACGAATGCCTGACAGTTTTGGGTTTGGCGACTATGTAGAAAGCGGTATTGTTATCCCCTGTGTTTACAAGGGTGAGAAAGTTAATTTTACCTCTCAAATGTACTTAGACTGTCATCCTCCAATTGCTGCTGGAAGAGAAATTTGGGGATTCCCTAAAAAACTTGGATCCCCCAAACTTGAAGTTGTGCACGACACGCTGGTTGGTACCCTGCATTACGGGAATGAACAGATTGCACTGGGAACCATGCAATACAAACATAAAAATTTACTGTGCCCTAACAATGATCCTCATAATTTTAACGCTGACTCAATTATAAAAAAAATCGCAAAAACACAGGTAAATCTGAAACTTATACCGTGTGTGACTGGTGAAACCTTCATTGCCCAGCTTGTAGGATATAACCCTACTGATATCAATGTGATAGGGGCTTGGGGTGGAGATGCCAGATTACATTTAATACCGCATGTGAATGCCCCTGTAGCAGATCTGCCCGTCCTTGAGGTGATTGAAGGAATACACTTTGTGGCTGACCTGACGTTACCGTACGGACGCATTCTTCATGATTATTTAAAAAAATAAGGAAAATATTATGAAAATTTTACAAGGGAAAACAGCCCTCATAACTGGGTCCACAAGCGGTATAGGTTTATCTATCGCCCATGCCATGGCCGAGGCTGGCGCCAATATTGTTTTAAACGGATTTGGCGATTTAGAAGAAATCAAAAAAATTCAAAACGATATTCACGATAAACATAAAACTAAGGTAATTTATTCGCCTGCCGATGTAAGCAGTGGACAGCAAGTACAAAAAATGGTTGAGGATGCAATCACAGCGTTTAAGCAGATTGATATTATTGTCAACAATGCGGGCATCCAATTCGTTTCTCCTATCGTGGATTTCCCAGAAGAAAAATGGAACAGCATTCTTGCTATTAATTTATCCTCTGCTTTCAAACTTATAAAGACCACTTTACCAGGAATGTTAACGCAAAATTGGGGACGAATTATTAATATCGCCTCTGCCCACGGGTTAATTGCCTCTCCCTATAAATCAGCGTATATTGCAGCCAAACATGGTCTTGTTGGATTAACAAAGGCCGTGGCTTTAGAAATAGCAGAAACAAATGTAACCTGTAATGCTATATGCCCTGGGTATGTAAGAACACCCTTAGTGGAAAAACAAATAGCCGAACAAGCTAAGGTCCATAATATTTCAGAAGATAGGGTCGTAAAAGAAATCCTTCTTAAATCACAACCGAGCAAGAAATTTATAGGATCAGACCATGTTGCTCAACTTGCCGTATTCTTATGTTCACCAGCTGGAAGCAGCATGACGGGAGAAATCGTATCGATGGATGGTGGATGGACGGCTCAATGATTTCATTCAGAATCTTTCCATGACCGTAAAAAACCCCTTATTTACTAACATAAGTGTCTTCTTTTCAAAATAATATTGAACAAAAGGCAAAGCCTGTTTAAAGTTACACTTATATTGCGTCCTTAGCTCAGCTGGATAGAGCGGCGGCCTTCTAAGCCGTAGGTCAGAGGTTCGAATCCTCTAGGACGCGCCAACCCATACTCAATGAAAAGATTGTTATGACAACTGCCATGCGTAATATCGCAATTATTGCCCACGTTGACCACGGAAAAACGACCCTTGTTGACAACCTTCTAAAACAAAGCGGCATGTTCCGCGCCAATCAGAATGTTGCTGAACGTGCCATGGACTCGAACGACCTAGAACGTGAGCGCGGCATTACGATTCTGGCAAAATGTACATCCCTGGTGTGGAATGATACACGCATCAACATCGTTGACACCCCAGGTCACGCCGACTTTGGTGGTGAAGTTGAACGCATTTTAAGCATGGTTGATGGTGTTGTTTTGTTGGTGGACGCGGCTGAAGGCCCGATGCCACAAACCAAGTTTGTGTTAGGCAAAGCCTTAAAGCTGAATTTACGCCCCATTGTTGTTATTAACAAAATCGATCGATCTGATGCACGGCAAGATGAAGTCTTAGATGAAATTTTCGACCTGTTCTTGGCCCTGGACGCCAACGATAAACAGCTTGATTTTCCGGTTGTTTACGCCTCTGGCCGCAACGGCTGGGCTGTCAAAGAGCTTGAAGATGAGCGCACCGATCTTTCTCCCCTATTTAATTTAATTTTAGAACATGTGCCTTCCCCTATAGGCGATGAAGAAGCCCCTTTCACCATGTTGATAACAACGCGCGAATATGATTCTTATCTAGGGCGTGTGTTAACTGGCCGTGTTCAAAGCGGCATTTTAAAAGTCAATATGCCCATCAAAGTGATGAGCGGTGAAGGTCAAATCGTTGAAACGGGCAGAATATCAAAGTTGCTATCCTTCAGAGGGTTAGAACGGGTGCCCATTGAAGAAGCAAGAGCAGGTGACATTGTCGCCTTGGCCGGTTTGGAAAAAGCCAACGTGGCTGATACCATTGCTTCGCCTGAGGTTGAAATTCCCCTACACGCCCAACCGATCGACCCCCCTACCCTGGCGATGACGTTCTCTATTAATGATTCCCCTTTGGCCGGACGCGAGGGTACTAAGTTAACATCTCGTATGCTGGGTGACCGTTTAAGACGCGAAGCCGAAGGCAATATCGCCATTCGTATTACAGAATCCGAAGATCGAGATGCCTTTGAAGTTGCAGGCCGCGGCGAATTACAGTTAGGTGTTTTAATTGAAACCATGCGCCGTGAAGGCTTTGAGTTATCGATCAGCCGCCCACGCGTTCTTTATCAAAATGACCCTGTAACAGGTGAACGTCAAGAACCCCATGAAGAAGTTCAAATTGACGTTGATGATGAATATGTCGGCGTTGTTGTTGAGTCGATGAGCGCACGTAAAGCCGAAATGACTGATATGCGCCCCTCTGGTGGTGGAAAAACGCGTATCTTGTTCATTGCCCCTTCACGCGGATTGATTGGCTATCATGGGCCTTTCCTAACGGATACACGCGGCACAGGCATCATGAGCCGTGTATTCCACAGTTATGGCAACTATCGTGGCCCTATCGAAGGACGTCGTCATGGCGTGCTAATTTCAAATGGAGATGGTGACGCTGTTGCCTACGCCTTGTGGAATTTAGAAGAACGTGGTCAAATGTTTATCGGTTCTGGCGTCCCTATTTACCAAGGGATGATTATTGGCGAGAACAGCCGCGATAACGATCTGGAAGTGAACGCGTTAAAAGCAAAACAATTAAGCAACGTTCGGGCATCTGGAAAGGACGAAGCGATTCGTTTAACACCGCCCCGTCTGATGACATTGGAACAAGCCATTGCCTACATTCAAGACGACGAACGGGTAGAAGTCACACCGAAATCTATTCGTTTACGCAAGGCCTTTCTTGATCCTAATGATCGTAAACGTGCTGAACGCGGTGCGAAGGGGTAACCCCTTCATTCTGGTGAAAGAATCAGATAACATCCCCTTGTGAGCTTTAAAAAGAAAGCCACAAGGGGCTTCATTTTATCCTTAAAAACATAAGACCTTCTTCTGCATATTCGAAGTGCCTCTTTTGGAATGGCATAAGAAAAATTCCCGCTAAAATAATAGACAATATCTGCCGAAGCGCTCTACAATTCGCACAACCACATCAGAAAGAGAGCACAATGATATGTATGCATGGTACAAGAAGTACATGGTTGTTGTTGGAATATGCGGGCAATTTTTATTTTACTCGCAGTTTTACACAATTATTCAGAATAAAAGCGCCAAAGATATTTCCTTATTTGGATTCACGTGCGGTTTTATTTCCGTGTTCAGCTGGATGATTTATGGATTTATTATTCATGATCGTCCCCTGATTGTGGCAAACGTAGTTGCAACCATCGGCGCCCTTTTAACAGTTGTGGCTATATTAATCTACCAATAATTTCTTTTAAGCTTTTCCAAAAAAGCCTATTGATTCCAGGGCATTTTTGTTAACAGCTTTGCCATGCCGCACCAACCTGTTAACCCAACAAACATCAGCCCAAGACCAACGAATCCCGACAGCGCATAAAACCAAGAGCTAACAAACGAACCAAAAATCACACCGGAAAAAGCCAAAAACCCTGCCGCAAACTGTGTTTGACGATCAACAGGCAAAACAGAACACCCCAGCTTTTCCACAACACAACCAGATTCCTTCCAGGCCAGAATGCCACCTTCTAGATTGTACACTTCAAGATCGGGGTTTTGTGCTAGAAGTCTCCGGCAGGCTTCTGCACTGCGTTTACCTGAATGGCAATGCACAACAATAGGGCGTGATTGAGTTGGTAATTTTTCACAGGAAATTTCAGCAAGGGGTATTAAAATCGCCCCCTCAATACATTCTGTTTTGTATTCCGCAGGCTCACGCACATCTATAAGAATGACGTCATTTTGTTCCAATCGTTTTCTTAATTGATTCGCTGTCATTATTTTCATAAGACTGATACTCACTTTTATTTTATAACCAAGGTTTAGGGGCCGGGCTTATCTGCCCCATCATAAAAATCCCATGTGTTGTTTGATGTTGTTTTAAAAAGATCCTTTGGTAGGTGAACAAGGTTCTTTCTGTTTTTTTGTCTTTTTCAAAAAAAGACGTCTGATTGCTGTCTTCCAAACTGTAAAGCTGGCGTTCTAAATTACCTGTCATTTGTCGGGCTTTGGCCACCCAGCGCCCCAATGTTCTAAGAACAACGGGCAGTTCCTTTGGCCCCAGAAACACCAAGGCTACCACAATAATCAATAAATATTCTGTCCAGGCCACATCAAACATTTTAATTAACGAATTCTCTCATAACTCATGCTATAGACATATAACACTTTCAAAGGACAGAGGAAATTATGTTCCCCATTTCACTCCGTAAAATTCTATATTGGCTGGCCGCCGGCTTGGGATTGGCTTGGTTATACGCCGTCTCACACATCCTTTATACACACGACCTTTCTTTGGAATCCATTGATATTATGCCAAAAGCTGGCAGCGCTGGATACGTTTCAAAACCTTTTGTTTATGTGGTTTCTTATGCTGACGGAGCCGAGGTCTTTTTACGCAATCAAAATGCCTTGGCCCGTTCTGTCATTAACAGGAATGTTGATTTCACGTTAAGTTACCGCAAACATCATTTGGATGCTGACTTTGTCAAACGCAATGCTAAAATTCTTGATTACAGCCGCGGGGCCGGCTATTGGGTATGGAAACCATGGATCATTTTACGAACCTTGGAAACAGTTCCTGAAAATTCAATTGTTATCTATCTTGATTCCGGGTTTGTAGCAACAGCTTCTCTGACCCCCTTGATTGACCTGGCCCTTCAGCATGACATTGTTTTGATCAAGCATGATGACCTGGGCACAAATTGCGGCATGATTACACAACGGGAAACATTACAGAAAATGGAATGTGATACTGAATCCTGTCACCAATCACCCCATATCTGGGCCGGCATTTCAGTTTACCGTAATACGCCAGCGGCCAGAGCCTTTGTCAAAAAATGGTTAGACTGGTGCCAAGACCCTGTTTGTGTTTTAGAACATGAAACCTTGCATCACGGCACCCCGCAGGAAAAATCGACTTTAACCCCCTGCCCTGGCTTTGTTCATCACCATCACGATGAATCTATTCTTAGCGTACTGTATGCCAAAGAACCCCAAGGCAAGCATCTGTTACCGTTGGCAGATTTAGGTAAAATGCGAGTCGTTTTCTGGCACCATCGCCATCCGAAAGGAGAGCTTTATTCCGTTCTGCCCTTTATACACCGCTTTAAAGTTAACAAATGGGAACGGTGGTGTTACTGGTTTTACACATGGCCGATCAATAAGCTAAAAGTCATAGCCCACAACTGCACTAAGAACTGAATAACTGTCATATGGAATGTTTTTTCTTCTAAACTCATCCATCAGTATCTGGTACGAAGGCCCTAAAATTGCTTGGAGCTGCTGCTTTGCAAACGCCGGATCTCCATGTGCTTTTGTAAACGGCCCGGCGGGGTCGTAATTCAAATCACCACTTGCATCCAGATATTGCCTTGTTTGTAATGTAACTTTAAGAGCAGCTTTCTCTGAGAGAGACTTTTGTGAGATTAATGGATGCACAACCCCACTGATTGCTGCTGGATCAATAACAACCGCTATCGCTGCTTGGGAACCGTCGGTTATAATCCATTCTTGCAAATTTTTGAAATACTCGTCAGCACAGCCGCCATTTTGCGCTTGTGCAAAAAAACTTTTCCATTTAGCTTGTGCCGTTGGGTCTCTCCTAAGGTCTAATGCCATTAAAAACTTGATTTCCTTATTAAGCAAACCAGAGAAAACACCATAAGCTTGGCATAGTCCTCTTTTAACATCGATAGTTTTGGGCCCATTCCCCGGAGTTTTCCTTGCTCCAAATTCAATCTCTGGCAATTGTTCAACATGATAGTTTGGTTTTAATCCATCAGGAAAACCAAAAGTACGCCCAAAAAATGCCATTTCTGAAAAAACACTATCTGGTAATTCATATTCTGGCCTGAACATGCGACCATTAGGTATTCCCCCATGGTTGAGAGGAAATCCTATCCCGTTCATCCGGGATAAGTTTATTCCAATTACCCTGTTTGTAAGTTCAACTGCGAGGCCCCCTCTGTCTGGTGTACCGGCTACAGCCACGCTAATTTTGGTGGCAATTGTGTGACAAATTTGTCCATGAAAACGAGAAGATCCAAAGTAAAGATCGAGAGCTTTTAAGAAATCTATGAAATCTCTATTGTCTTGGTTCATTGTATCAGTCAATGGAATGCCAGCTCTTACGATAGCAGGATTGAGTTCTACATATTTTTTCAAGACACCTACAAGATTATCATACAAAATATCAGCGCTAGCGCTAAGCCCTCTGGGTTTTGTAAGGGTGTAAGTCCTTCCCCGTATCGTAAATGTTTCCGTAGTTTGAGGGGGTCTGTACGTTACAGTATCTGCACCTGCAAGAGCATCTTTCCACTGACCTTTAAGAACAATCGTCGTCATGGGTGGCCGTGGTGCCGCAGGAGCCAGAGGAGCTGCAAGTACTGGGGGAACAACTGCTGCTGGTGGTGGTTGCGTTAAATAACCCCGCATTTGATCAACGGTCACCTCAGCCCCCCTTCCACCTCCTATATAGCCAAAAACAAGCGGGGATTGAACGCCTAAAGGACCCAAAAATTCTGCAGAAAAATTGCCTGAAAATAGTGCCCTATTGAGAGGGCCTAACCAGCCATTCTGTTCAAAAACCATATAAGGCATATCATCTGATATAGCTTGCGTTAAAGTGACAAAATGATCTTTAAATCTCCTTAATGTTGGAGACGCAGAAAAATGACGATCAAGCCCTGCGAACAAAACCGCTTGCACACCAGGATAACCCATATTTTCGAACGTTTCAGCAAGGCTGTAAATACTTCCATGGGGTGAAACTGTGTGTTCCAAATTCATTTGGAACAGTTTGATCAACCCCGCATACCAGGCTAGAAAATGATGCTGCAGATTATTATCATCAAAGACAGGATTAGGGGGTACCTTGATGGGTGCTGAGGGTATCTTTCAAATCTGTCCAGAAATCATCACGGGGAAACGCAAACGCCAGCAAACAAGCCGAGGCAACAACGTAGGCATAGTCAGGCCTTTGAGGCCTGCTGATTTGTCTTATATCAGCCCTTTCAAAAGTATTAAATGGTAAACGTACTTTCGCAAAAATCATATCCCTAACCAATTGGGCAGCGTTTTGACTGCTGGCGGAATTTTCAATTGCCTCATACAAAGCAGCGTTCAAAACAAAAATCATATTGGTTTGGGCTTCAAGGCGAGGCCCCCCCACAACGCCGGCTGCTGCCGCACAAGAAGGGTTTAGATTTAGGGTGCCTAGGAAAAGACCAATTAATAAAACAACGTTTCTCATTTTACAGCTCCCTTTTTGGCTAAGCCGTCAAAGGCATTTTGCAAACTCACATCACCTATTGTAAGAAGTTCCCAGCGTTGTTTGCCTGCGTATAATTTCTGTGATAGAGGTGTTTTTGATTTTGGCACAACTATTCCTTCTAAAAAGGCCCTGGTTTCTCTGTACTCAGCAGTCGTTCTATAGCCTGTCTGAATCCCTGACCATTCAACTTCAAGGCGTTTCCCGCCGGTGATTTTTTCAAAAAAAACATCAATAGCAGCTAAACATTTCAATTTATGAACACGAATGTTCGGATGGTCAGAACTGCTGGACATAAACAAAGACAGTATTGCTTCCACCTCTGGTTTTGTGGGTTTTTCAACCACCAAATAGCTGGCAATTTCTTGCAATAAGCCGTACATAGTTTTTAATTCGCTGTCAGTTGGCGCGCGATCAGGCGAAACGGGCATGTTTCGATTTCTATTGGCCAGCATATTGGACAGAATGTGTGTGGCTTTCTGCTTATATTGTTTACGCAAATCGTTCGCTTCTGGTGTAGTAAGCCCATTTTCCGTGGTCACCAAAAGTTTGGCAACATCCAACGAATCGGGTTCTTGTTCAAAAGCACGATCGGCACGATCAAAAATGACATTGGCAACAGCCTTGACGTCATCAGACTTAAAGGCGTCATCCTGTCGCACAGTTCTCATTAAACCTAAGGCCATCATAGCATTCGTGAAAATGTTTTGTTTGACCCGTTCCGGTAAATTCTTGATTTTAAGGCTCGCCGATAGGTCCGTTCCCAGTTTGTCTAGGGTTGTGAATGGCCCAGAGAGAATCCCTTGGAAAGGATCACCCGAATCAGCATTGGTGGTTATGGTCATTTCCATAGGACGCTGATCTGCTGTTAAGAGTTTTTCCCTTAACCAACCTTCCACTTTTTTCGCTAATGCAGGGTTAGCAGGATCGAGCAATTGGCCCTTAGGAAAGCGCATCATCAGTTGGAAATCTTTTCCAACTTGGTCGTTCATCCAATACTGCATATCATCTAAAATCACATGTTCTTGATCACGCTGAGCATTCAAAACAACCTGCACATCACCATTCATAAGCCCTTGAAAAAAGGCTGTCGAACTGATAGCAATTTTACCTTGAAGGCTACATCCATTTTCAAGGTCACCTATTCTAGCTCCACCGAAAAGAATTCCAGGATTTCGAGGTATTATAGCTTGGTAATAATTTAGAAGATTAGACCCTAAAAATGCTGTCAAAACTTCTTGGATTGTATTATTCCCGCTTTGATTTATAAGAAGCGCTCCAGCCGTGCTCCCAAAATAAACCAAATTATCAATTTGATCCTTTCGGACAAAAAACTGCATCAAGGTTGGAAAGGGTTTATATCCTGCCTGCGTCTGAGGATGTCCTGCTATAGGAACGTCTCTGAATTTCTTCTCTAAAATCCTGCTATACCTGCCCGCCCTGACATCAGCTAAGAATTCACGCACTTCTGGCAAAGCACCTGGTCCATCATCAACAAAGCTTCTTACAGCTTGATCAAAGGCAGCCACCAATGAACTCACTTGTTGATTGCCCTTATAAAAACTGATGGCACTGTTTTGCCCTCCATTCCCAAATAAAGAATAACTGCTTGAAGTGATGTGGGGCGTAATTTCTGGTTCAGTATCTTGTCGCCCAGTTCGAATAAGAGCCGTCACGTCATTAACATTTTGAATAGCTCTCAATACTCCACCAATTGTTTTTGTTGTATAAAAACGGCTAAAGAAAGAAAACCCCTCTGGTTGTATTAATGTGGCCAAAGAATTTTGGAACATATGAAACCCAACCAAAGTATGGGTTGCGGAATGGTACAATACATGGTGATTTGGCCGCAGCTTTTCGTTGATCAACAAATCTTGGAAAAAGCACATTGATTCTTCGTGCGTAGAGGCAGGCGTGGCCACCGCCCCAAAACCATTTACCCTAAAAAATCATTCAGTTCAGCTTTAAAGGTTGGATCATCCCAATTGTAAGTGCCATTTGCCTGTCGAAGGAAACGTGGCTTATGATACGATAAACTTTTCTCAAGCTGTGTATCCTGCCTGTAAGTTCCGCAAATAAAATCAATTAGCTCTCGACGAGATCGGGCATAGTCTTGGGTTCCAAAGGCTTGAAATCGGGCTAAGTTATCTAATACTCTGTCAATAACTGCAGCATCTGCTGGTGACGTGCCAGCGGGTAATCCGGTTTTATCCTTGATGTTTTTTAAACGCAGAAGCCTTCCTAACGCAGCAAATATTACTCGGTCGGATTTTCTTGGGTTACTAATAAACCGATAGCGATATTTTTTATTAAGGACGGCATACAAATCCAGCAAGACCGCAGAAACGCTTTCGATTGTAACAGGAGAAGCCGATCTTTTTTGTTGCAACTTCAGTTCATTCAATACTCTAAGGTGTTCAGATAACTGTACCGGAACCGGGTGAGTCGACGTAAATGTTACTGCCCTAATCGAGCTACAGAACATCACAAGTATCATTAAAATTCTTAGCACGAAAGACCTGTTTAATGGCTAAATCCATACTAACACTTTAAAGAAAACTTTTTAATAAATAGTTAACAATACACTTAATTGACCCAGCCCGCGAGTTTTTTGCGTTTTTCTTTGCTACGATGTAAGTTTGAAAAAATCAGCGATGAAAACAAACAATTCTGTTATATCTTTCTTCATGGGAGAACTCTTTGAAAAATTTTGACTAAATTATTTCTAAAAAGTTC
>CAIVFQ010000186.1 GCA_903905285.1 uncultured Alphaproteobacteria bacterium | reverse complement strand
ACATCGACAATCATACAGATGCTCACAAAACAGATAATTTGCATAACTTATCTTTAGATTGACCGCGACTTCCAGTCTAGATAGCAACCTGCCAGCTTCAGCTGGCTGTCATTGAGATAGTTAAATTGACGGTGAATTTTTCACCGGCCGATGACTTTGGATTCAGCCAGCTGTTTAAACCCAGCGCAAAGTGCCGGTTTAAGGTCACAGGTTCGACCTCTTTCGGGTTTAAAATTAGCTTCAAGCGCAAATCAACATCGTAACCGACGTACAGTTTTGATATTTGCTTTAAAAGATCCCAATTAGACTTTTTGTTTTTTGTGTTCAGTGGCAAAAAGGATTGGCACATTAGCCATGATAAAGGCCCAAGTGTAATCAGGACGCCTGCTGCTTGATCCCAGACTTTTTGGCCCAAAATCATCGATTGTCCCAAAGCATGATAGCGTCCATCTGTATTACCAATCAGACTTAAGTCTGAAGGCATAGGTTGTCGCCATTGTCCTTGGAACAGATCTAACTGAGTTGGAACCTGAAAATAACTACCCAAAAGGCATAACAGACCCGCTGCTGAATGCGGACGTCGCCATAACAAATCATTATAGGTTAAAAACACCCGCTGTCTTGAGGATTGAGCGGTTGAATCGTCAAGCAAGCTGTCGGGGTTTTGAATGCCTGCCAACTGAAGCAGCGTTTTGCCAACGGGGTGCTTCTCAGGCTTTACACATGACAAACCAATGCGGTGTTTTTTGCGAAAACGAAACCACAGGCCGGCCAGGCGGTGGTTAAAAATGTCTAAGAAATCGCGAAATGCAAAATCTTTTTGGCGATTCCGTTGCAGAACAAGCTCAGTGTAAGGGGTGGGCAGGGGCCCTTGAATGCCGGCTAGGCTTAAAAAATTGACCCATAACGTGGCCTTTTTCCCGGGCTTTCGTTGTAACTTATGAAGTTCCGCTGGTGGGTTTGCCAAACTAACATGTGATTTAATTTCAACCGACTCAGTTGCTGGGTCACAGCCTTCTCCAATGGGTGTTAATGGCCGTTCTTGTTCTAAGATTGCAATGGCTTGGTCGAATTCAAATTCAAAAGCTTGTCTTGATAAAGCCTCGGCTACAGCTGGATTTTGGCGCCAGGTAATAATTGCCATCTCATCCACTCCTTATGGTTATCTGTTTTTAAGGCCAACTCAACAAACGACGTTAACCCTACGTTTAGGGCAAAATAATGGCGCAAAACGGCCGCCAACAAAAAGCAGGCATGACCCGTTTGCATCGATGGTTTTAGGTCTAAGCTGACCTCTAACCCTTCCACAAAACCGCGCCACGCTTCTTTTCCAAACCGTCTTGTTATCTTTTTAGTATGCAGGGCAATGATTTCATCAACCTCATGTTTATGGGTAGAGAAAGAGGGGCCCGCGTACAGCCTTAACGTTTCCTTTAAAAGCTCTAAAGATTTTCCTTCTTCGCTAAGCCCCAGATGGTTGACTGACAATTGCGAAACCAAACGCCATAAAGATTCCCCATCGGTTGGCGAATAGACTTGCAAGACTGGTTTATCTAGACAAACAATCTGGTTAAGGGGTGCCGTTTCTTCAATTTGCAGTTCAGCATTGTAGGGCAATTGTTCTGCTAAGAAACGATTGGTACACAAGGTTTCAGCATAAATAATATGGTGCGCGGGAATAACAGGATTAAACTTTAAATCAACAAATGAAATTTGAATATCTGTCCCCGGCACATCGCGTATTTCTGCCGGAATACGTTTAATGAACCAGTACAAACCTTGATCATCATGATTGGTTTGGTGATTGAAAGAAAAATAAGGTGTTAAAACATGGGATGATGCGTCACCTTCTATGGTGGCAATCACTTTTTGTATGCTGTGAATTTGGGTTGTTTTGTCGCGCCGTTGATCAGGAACCAAAGGGTAATCAACTTTACGTCGGGTTAGTCGTAATGGTTCCGTTGTTTTGGAAAACAAGTTGATAATGGGGGTGCAGCCCAATAGGAAATTTTGGGGGCCAATGTTCTTTTGTAAAAGGGGATCAACACTGGATACAGGAAACAAAATGTCAATCGTTTGACAGTCCGGATTAATTTTACCCGCGGTGGCTAAATTCTGTATTTTAAAAAACAAAAATTTTTCTGGCAGATGAAAATATTCTTGCAATAACTGATAGGCATGCGTTGTTTGATTCATCACAGGAAGGCCCATTTCTTCACGATCAAAACCTACGGGTTGCAAGCTATCAACAGGTAATACACTGGCCCTTTTTTGATCGCTGGAGATAAACACACGCGGGTTCGTATGCGCAAACAGGCTTTGATATAAGGCAAGGGTTAAAACCCGTTCCCCACTAAGATGAAACGTAAGGTCATCAGGGGTTAAATCTTGCCAGCTTAGTCCCCCTTCAATTTGCAAGGTTAATTTTAAAAACCAAGGCGCCGCGGCCCTTTCGGAAAAATCATCCAATAAATAAGTTTCTTTAGAAACAAAGCCAACGCTTTGAACGCTTATCGGCCACAAGGTTAGAGGGTAAACCGTTTGAAAACGGCAGGTGATACCCTGATCAGTATAGGTAAACAAAGGGGTGGCTTTTTTAAAGACATACCCAACGGTTTGTTTGGCTTTTGATAAGTCGGGTTGGAATTGGGCGATGGCCATAGCGGGCAGGGGGTTGACCAGGTGGGGATAAAGTACCCCCAACAAAGTGCTGGCCAGTTCAGGGAACCGATCATCAATTTCTTGGCTAAGCTTTGCCGTCATAAAGGCGAAGGATTCTATCAACCGTTCCGTATGAGGGTCAGGCGAAACAGTATCGCTTAATTCCAGGCGACGGGCTATTTTTGGATATTGCTTAGCAAAGGCCTGGCCGGCGTTTCGCAGGTAACGCAATTCATTGTTGTAATAATTTAAAAAACGATCGCGAGCAGACTGAAACACAAAAAAAATCTTTTAAAGCGTTTAATTTTAATTAAATTATACCTTTTAATGGCTAAAAAGCCAGCCCTGAATGGGCTACGCTTCAATGTAATCAATCCAAATAATTATTTCTCCAAAAAGACGTACAAGTTAACCTTTTATTATCGGTTTTGATTTATTATTTACAATAAAGTATCATTTTTACTTTCATGCCGAAGTCAAAGTTTGTCTTTTTTTTGCAAGCAAAACAAGATTTTGGGTGATTTTTTTTAAAGGATTATCAACATGACATTTAGCAGACTTTTTTTTGGCATGATTCTTTTTTCATCAACCTGTATGGCATCATCAGATGAATTATTAGCGCCTGGCCCCATCTTGCAATCTCCACAGCTAAAAAACCAAGCCCCCCTTGCACCCACTACGCCTTTCTTAATACTCTCAGGTTTAGAGGCCAAAAGATTTCTTCTTATGAGCGAAATTGAAGATCTATCGTCTCAAAAGCAAACTTTAACAGCTGATGTCGCAGCGTTATTATCCCAAGGGGAAGCATTAAGAGTTGAAAACGAAAGACTGAGATCAAAAAAATACGACATCCAGGATGAAATTCGACGAAAAAAGGATAGGCGGGATCACAGCTCCTACGGCGGTGGTGGGCACGATCTTTTTGGTATGGGATACGATTATTAGATACCCTTTCCTCACAAGGATTCCTTATTGAAACACAAAAAAATCTTTTAAAGTGTTTAATTTTAATTAAATTATAACTTTTAATTGCCAAAATGCTAGAAATGAATTCATAATTTATGAGTTTCGACAGATTAAAAACAGAATTTAATAAAAAGTGACTAAAAACAGGGAGTTGTGTTTAAGTTATAATTTTATTAAGGTCGAACCGTTATTAATTAATTCAAAGGAAAGTCAAATGGTATTTTACAAGAAATTTCTTATGGTTGCTGTGCTAGGGGTTTCCCTAACACAAGCGGTAGTGGCAATGGAAGCTGGGCTTGAAGATGGAGCTAGTGCTAGTGGTGGTGCTAAACAAAAAGAAGTAATTTCTAGTTCTGGTGGCGGCGGCAGCGAGTTTCCTCCTATAGTGGAAGAGGGTAAAGACCAACGAAAAGAGTACGTGCAAGCGACAGCGCAGGGCATTCATACTGCGGTAGGGGTCCTTAATGAGTATGCCCCACCATGTTTGCAGCCCTTGGTAGGAGGAGCCGCAGGAACGCTAATGAATGCATTAACCACTATGCCAGTCCAAAATGCCGTTGAGCTAGTTGGGAGAACGGGGCAGACTGTACTAGACAGTCATTACGTAAAAGGTGCAATAGTAAAAGGAACACCAAAGGCAACTGCGGCTCTTGCATATGTAGGCCCATTGGCGAGTCAAGCTTTTGATGAAGCAAAATCACTCTATGGCAGATGGACCCAAAGAAAAGGCACAGTTAATTTTGCTACAACTGAGGCTTATGGCCTGCTATGTTCCGGCTTCGCTTGGGTTAGAAGCTTCTGCCCAGGAAAGCAAAAAATCGCGTAATTAAGTTTTTTTACCGCATCTTTATGAAACCAAGCAGATTAAATTCTGCTTGGTTTTTTTGTTTTTAAGCTGTCATTGCGAACCCCAAAATGGGTGGCGGCAATCTTCTGAAAGTGTGCCCAAAAATGGCTGGAGATCACCACGTCGCTTGCGCTCCTCGTGAGATGACGGTGGGGGGATTTGCGGCTCCTCGTGATGACGATACCCCACCTTTAATGAGGGGAATTAGCTATAACCACTTAATATATTATCTCAAAAATAAATTCTTATCTTAACCTTTTTTTAATTTAATTAGACTATCTATTTACTTGTAGGTACTTTATTTTTTATGAAAAGGATAAGACAATGTTATGTTTAAAAAAAATCTTTATGGCTGCGTTGTTAGTAAGTGCAGTTGGTCAAACAAGCCAAGCATGTGACGGCTATAGAGAACACCATCACCGCCATGGTAAATCACACTGTGGGACTGCTCGTCACCAAAGCACATTTTGTGCATTAGAAAGAGAACTCGACAGACTTGACAGAGGACATGGTAGAGGTCGTGAATCTTGCGATGATCACCGACATGATAGAAGGACCCATTGTGGGCAAGAAATTTTCAACACTAAGGTCGATTGTGGATCGTGCTACGATGTGGTATCTGTCACCATTCCTAAGCCGTTAGTGTGTGAAGAACTTGATTTCCTTAATCCCTGTAATATTGGCGAAGTAATACGCGGCATTCCCGTGAAACCTGCACACGTGACACACCCTTTGGTGCCACACTGCTACTCTGATCGAGGGATTGTTGGACAAAGTGCAGCATTATTAGCGGCTTCTGTGGTTAAGGCTCTTCCTTTTGGATGGTTCGTTTGTTCAATAACCCAATGGGGTCTTGATAACGCTAGCTGCCAGCTTAGCCGTGTTACAGGAAAGAAGCCCGGCTGCTGCTAATAGGCGGCATTGTGTCATTGCTATGCCCTTTTGAAGGGCTCGCAATGACAGCATCTCTGTAAGTCTCAAAGTGCCTGAACTTATACAGCTCGTGCTCTGAGACTTGCGTGTTTGCTCAGAACATGCAAAAGTACCGGACAAGTACTTTTACAGCAAAACTAAGGATTCATGACAACAATCGGCCTGTGTCAAATAAACCCTTGGGTGGGGCATCTTCAACATAACCTAGAAAAAATAAAGCATCATCTGGCCTTATGCCAACAACAAGGCGTAGACTTGGTTGTTTTTCCGGAATGCGCAATTACAGGTTATCCCTTAGAGGATTTGGTTCTAAACCGTTATTTTTTGCAGCAAGTTGAATACGTTATTCATGATCTAGCTGACGCGACGATTGGATCTTCAACGGCAATTTTATTGGGGTCCCCCTGGTTGCAGGCTGATAAAATCGTTAACACAGCCATGCTGATTGAAGATGGCAAAATCCAACACATTCTTCTTAAACATAAATTACCCAATCATGGTGTCTTTGACGAAAAGCGTATTTTCCAGCCCGGACCTTTGCCCGTTCCTATTCTTTTTCGCGGGTTGCAGTTGGGTATTATGGTTTGTGAAGACATGTGGTACCCAGAACCCACCCAACATTTGAAACAAAATGGCGCCGAGGTTTTGGTTGTGCTGAATGGTTCACCCTTTGATTTAACCAAACACGAACGGCGCCAGAATCAGGCAAAAGAAAGGGTTGCAGAAACAGGTCTGCCCTTAATTTATTTGAACATGGTTGGTGGACAAGACCATCTGGTTTTTGATGGCCAATCGTTTGTTATGACAGCTGACCAAGATTATGCCTTAGAAATGCCGGCCTTTCAGGAAGCTGTGGGCTTTATAAAACTTGAAAAGAAAGAAAGCCGCGTATCTGTAAAGCCTTTAGAGGAAACTTCTAAAAATCTTATAACCGAAGACGAAGCCGTCTATCATTGCCTTGTCATGGGTTTGAAAGACTATGTAGAGAAAAATGGTTTTAAGGGCGTTTTAATTGGGTTGTCCGGTGGTATTGATTCAGCTTTGGTCGCCGCGATTGCCGTGGACGCGCTTGGTGCTGAACGGGTGCACTGTATTATGATGCCATCGCCCTATACCTCGAAGGCAAGTTTTGACGATGCGAAAAGTATTGTTGAGTTTTTAAAAACCTCGTACCAGGTTCTTAATATCGAACCCGCTATGATGGCGTATCAAGACATCTTGCAAGATACGTTCACTGGGCAGGCGGCCGACACAACTGAAGAAAACATTCAGTCACGGGCCAGGGGTATGTTGTTGATGGCAATGAGCAATAAAAATGGTTCTATGGTGTTGTCGACGGGTAACAAATCAGAAATGGCTGTGGGCTATGCCACCCTTTATGGGGATATGTGTGGGGGGTATAATCCCTTGAAGGATGTTTATAAGCTGCAGGTATTTTCTCTGTCACAGTGGCGTAATGAAAATAATCACCCTAATTTCTTGGGTCCCAAAGGGCCGGTAATGCCCGTCAGCGTCATCACCAAGCCCCCGTCAGCCGAGCTTAAACCCAACCAAACAGACCAAGACAGCTTGCCTGCTTATGAAATTTTAGATGCTATTCTATATGAATTGATCGAGAAAAAATCCAGCATTCAAGACGTTGTTGCGCAAGGGTTTAACCAAGCTGATGTTGACAGAGTCTATCACCTGTTGCACCGCGCCGAATATAAACGCCGCCAGTCACCTCCAGGGCCAAAGGTCAGCACCAAAGCCTTAAGTGCAGAGCGGCGTTACCCCATTACCAACGGCTTTTTACTGAATTTATGATGCCAACTGTTTCTATCATTCTGCCAACCTATAACCGCGTTGGCTCTGTTCAAGCGGCTATCCACAGCGTGTTGGAGCAAACTTATACCGATTATGAGTTGATTGTCGTTGATGATGGTTCGATGGATGAAACAGCCAGCCACGTTCGGGAAATTTCTGATCCGCGTTTAATCTATGTGTTGCATCCCCAAAATAAGGGGGCTGCGGCTGCCCGTAATACCGGCATGAGGATGGCCCGGGGCGACTATATCGCTTTTCTCGATTCTGACGACACCTGGCATCCCCAGAAATTAGAAGTCCAAGTGGAATTTCTAAAAAACAGTCCTGATCAGGTTGGGGGATGCGTGACCTCTTACCGGTTGGTATTTGAAGATCATTCTGTGATTCGTGAAATTGCCATGGAGCCCAGCTTTTATGAACAAAGCCTGAAGGGTTGTAACCTCAGCCCTGGCAGCACGTTGTTGTTTAAAAAAGAATGCCTAGACAAAGTTGGATTCCAAAATGAAACGTTAAAAAGGTTTGAAGACTGGGAATGGCAAATAAGATTTGCGCGCTTTTATGAATGGCAACGGGTACCGCTGGTTTTGGCCGATATTCGCGCTGGTCATACCGTCAGCTTTGAAACAGCCAAACAAGCCCTAATCCAATTCCAAAGCCTTGTAGAGGCATTTCCTGATGCTGACAAAAAAACAATAAAGATGGTAATTTTCTATGAATTGTTCTATGCTTCCTGGAAAAATCGCTTGTACAAATTGTCTATTAAATACTTGTTTGCTTGCTTTATGATTGCGCCGTTATCTTTTTTAAACTTATCCATTACTACTGCTTATAGAAAGATACGTGAGTTCTTTTCTTCTAAGCTTCAGAGAGTGCCGAAATAATGAAAGACCGTGATACTACTACTACTATTGATGTTGTGAAAGACTATTGGAATAAAAGGCCTTGCAACATCAGGCATAGCACCGCTCCAATTGGAACCAGAGAATATTTTGATGAGGTGGAGCAAAGGAAATATTTTGTTGAGCCGCATATCAAAGGTTTTGCCCAGTTTGAAAAATGGGCAGGCAAAGAAGTTTTAGAAATTGGTTGTGGTATTGGAACTGATTCCATCAATTTTGCCAAGAATGGCGCCAAGCTAACGATCGTAGAGCTGTCTAGGGAAAGCTTAGAATTAACTAAAAAACGGTTCGACGTTATGGGGTTAGAGGCCACGTTTTACGAAGGTAATGCTGAGAACTTAACTAAATTGGTTGGTTCTGATAAAAAGTTTGACCTGGTATATTCGTTTGGCGTTATTCACCACACACCTCATCCTGAGAAAGTTATAAAAGAAATTAAGACCATTATCAAACCGCAAGGTGAGTTAAGGATTATGATGTATTCCAAATACAGCACTAAAAATTTAATGATTTGCTTTGGTTTAGCTCAGCCAGAGGCACAATCTGGTTGTCCCGTAGCTTATACCTACACGAAAAAAGAACTTCAGCATTTGCTTGAAGGGTTTAAAATTACAGATTGCTGGAAAGATCATATTTTTCCTTACAAAATCGAAGCCTATAAAAATTATAATTATCAAAAAGCTTTCCCTTGGAATGTTATGCCTCGTTTTTTGTTTAGATTATTTGAACGCTTACTAGGTTGGCATTATTTAGTTGTCGCTAAATCAAATTAATAAAGCTGTTTATTTATGAAAAAACCTTATTTATCTGTTGTTGCCACGTCCCGTAATGATGACCATGGAGGGAATGCCCTTTGGCGAACTCAGCATTTTGTCAGTGGCCTGGCAGCTCAAGCCTTGGCCTTTGAGATTTCTATTGAATTAATTTTGGTTGATTGGAATCCGCCGGCTGATAAGACTGCTTTGGTTGATGCTTTGGATTGGCCCGAAAATAATCCTTATTTTCAATACCGCGTCATTCAAGTCCCAGCCTCTTACCACAATCAATTTAAATCCTCTGATAAGTTAGCGCTTTTTCAATATTTGGCTAAGAACGTTGGAATACAACGTGCGCAGGGAGAATACGTTCTCGCCACCAACATTGATATTTTATTTTCAAATAAATTAATGCAATTCATAAAAGACGGTTTGCAACCAGGTCATTCTTATCGTGTTGACAGGTTTGATATGGAACCGAATATCCCTGATAATTTGCCATTTTCTGAAATTTTAGAGTATGCAGAAAATCATATTCTTCGCGTGAATGGTTCAAGAGGAACCTTTTCCTACAAACAAACACATGAAGATAAAAAAATTGGGTTTTTGGGTAATTTCTTAAGATCATGTATGGTGTTTTTAGGGTATGTTCTTAAAAATTTCAAATATTACATAACAATGCCAAGAAGTATTCAACAATTGTTTAAGTCGAAAATGGGTTTTTATGAGAATTTATATTCCCTCTGGTTTCATATCAAAAGGCAGATGGGGTTGGAAAAGACAATACTTCACACCAACGCCTGCGGTGACTTTACGCTGTTATCAAAGAAAGATTGGGACAGTTTAAAAGCTTATCCAGAATGGGATATTTTTTCGTGGCACATTGATTCCATCGTCATTTACCAGGCTTACCATAATGGCATCAAGATGGTTAATCTCGATTCTTCTCACCGTATTTATCACATTGAACACGGCCAGGGGTCAGGGTGGACACCAGAAGGGGCAAATTTGTTGTTTAACCGCCTTGATAAAAACGGTATTGAATATTTGGATGATGATGATTTAGAAGAACTTTTCTTTCAACAAATCGTTAATAAAAAAAACAATGTGAAAACCGTCTATAACCAAACGTGGGGCGCGCCTGATGTGGTCTTTCCGGAGAAAGAAACATGATTACTTTTTTTACAACACCCAAAGCTTTCCGAGGACATATTGGCACTATTCAAACGAATGCTGTCAATAGTTGGATCCATCTGTCACCTAAACCTGAAATTTTTCTTGTTGGCAATGATGAGGGCATTCCGGAGATAGTAGATCAGCTAGGATTGAAACATTTATCCTTATCTACGCAAGTTCCTGTTTTAGATGAATTATTTCAGAAAGTTCGTCAGGCTGCCAGTTACCCTT
>CAIVFQ010000185.1 GCA_903905285.1 uncultured Alphaproteobacteria bacterium | reverse complement strand
TGCCGTTTGTATATAACCGCTGTGAAAATACCCAATCCGCCCGCCATTGCTAAAAAAAGGGGAAGGCTTTCAGGCCCAAGCCAACCACCGGCGATGATTAATAAAACCCAATCACCGCTTGTTAAAGGAAACGGTTTTCTTCTAAGTCCCCAAACCGTATATAACGCCACTAACAGCCCAAGCATCACAAGGGACGATACAGGAAAATGACCCTCTGCAATCGTATATAGACCTGTTAAAAAGGTTAACAAGCCAAGGTCTATAACAGGAATTTGCCGACAGCGCCAATCCCACAGGCTTATATGCAGACTTATAAGAATAAAAATATCTATGAGGATAAGCGACCATCCTAATGACCAAACAGTCGCCGTGATCGCAAACATCAGACCTATAACGGCTTCAATAAGTCCATAAATCAAGCTGGGTTGATGGTTGCAACTTCTACATCGGGGTCGTAAAAACCAAGACGATAAGACAGGAATCAGCTGGAACCACGCCAACGGTTGACGGCAAGAATCGCATGCTGAACGACGCCAAAGATTGGTTAAAGGTTCAGACAAAACCATTATAAAACTGGCCAAACAGGCACCAATTAAAAAAGACAAGGCTGTAATGGATTTTACTCACACCGAATAGACTCCCTATAGACTATCCCCAACGGACGTTTCCTGGTAATAATTCTTCATGACTTCTTCCTCTGCTCCTTATGGTTTTGTACATTTACGCCTTCACAGCGCGTATTCTTTAGCAGAAGGGGCTTTGCCCATCAAGCTGATCCCTCAGCTGTGCCAAAAAAATAAAATGCCCGCAGTGGCGATTACCGATACAGCGAATCTTTTCGGGGCTTTGGAATTTGCCGCCACATGTGCCAAAACTGGAATCCAACCCATCATCGGGTGTCAGGTTAATTTATACCTAGAGGCTTTATCGGGTTATGCCCCGCTGATTCTTTTGGTGCAAACAGAACAGGGGTATAAAAATCTTTTAAAGGTTGTCTCTGATTCTTATTTAAATCCTATGGCGGGCACTGATAAACCGGTCATTACGCCAAACGATCTGCAAGGCAAAACGGCAGGGTTGATTTTGTTAACGGGCGGTCATAAAGGCCCCCTTGGACGCCTAATCAGCCAAAATCCAGACGCAGTTACCAATTTCCTGACAACATTAAAAATGTTATTTGATGGACGACTGTATATTGAATTGATGCGTCATGGTTTAGCGGAACAGCAACGGCTTGAACTTAAGTTCTTAGACCTTGCCTTAGAGCACAATCTACCCCTTGTTGCCACAAACGATGTCTTTTTTGACCAGCCCAATATGTACCAGGCCCATGATGCGTTGTTGTGTATTGCTGAGGGGCGGTATATCAGCGAGGACGATCGTCACCGGGTCACGGCGGAACATTATTTTAAATCAACTGCTGAAATGCAGAATCTGTTCAAAGATTTGCCAGAGGCATTAGAAAATACAGTCTTAATCGCCCAACGCTGTCATTTTATGCCCATGGGTCACCCCCCCATTTTACCCCCTTTTCTAACCGAAACTGGTCGTGGTGAACAAGAAGAACTGCGCGAACAAGCTGAACACGGTTTAGAGAAACGCTTAAAGGAAGAAGTTTTTCCGCGATTCAAAGACGAACAAACCCACGCCAAAGTTCGGGATGATTATATTGAACGCCTAAACTATGAATTTGATATTATCAGTCGCATGGGGTTTGCCGGATATTTTTTGATTGTGGCTGACTTTATCCAATGGGCCAAATCACAAGACATTCCCGTGGGGCCAGGGCGTGGGTCGGGCGCCGGTTCCTTGGTGGCGTGGTCGTTAACCATCACCGATATGGATCCCATTCATTTTGGGCTTATTTTCGAACGGTTCTTAAACCCTGAACGTGTCTCCATGCCTGACTTTGACATCGACTTTTGCCAAGATCGACGGGATGAAGTCATTCAATATGTGCGACGCAAATATGGTGATGATCGGGTTGCCCATATTATTACCTTTGGTAAGCTACAGGCGCGCGCTGTTCTGCGTGATGTGGGGCGGGTCTTGCAAATGCCATATGGGCAGGTTGACCGCATTTGTAAAATGATTCCCAATAACCCAGCCAGCCCCGTTACCTTAGAACAGGCCTTAACCTTAGAACCCAGTTTAAAACAACAAAGGGAACAAGACGAGACTGTTGGAAACTTAATTGATATAGGCATTCGGCTAGAGGGATTGTACAGGCACGCCTCCACCCACGCAGCCGGGGTTGTCATTGGCGATCGGCCTTTGTGGGAATTGGTGCCTTTATATAAAGACGAACGATCAGAACTGCCAGCGACCCAATTCAGCATGAAATATGTGGAAGAAGCAGGCCTATTAAAATTTGACTTTTTGGGGCTGAAAACTCTGACTGTTATTGAACGGTGCAGCCAGCTGATTCGTGCCAAAGGCATTCCCTTTGAAATAAGCAAAGTCCCCTTAGATGACCCTGTCACCTTTGAGCTTTTATGCCGCGTTGAAGTTGTGGGCGTGTTCCAGGTTGAAAGTGCGGGCATGCGGGATGTTCTCAGACGCCTAAAACCTGATCGTTTTGAAGATATTGTGGCGTTGGTTGCCTTGTATCGCCCTGGCCCGATGGACGATATTCCGCGTTACCTGGCCTGTAAACATGGAGAGGAAGAGGTGCGATACCTGCACCCCTCCTTACAACCCATCTTGGAACCCACCTATGGGGTCATGGTTTATCAAGAACAGGTCATGAAAATTGCCCAGGTGTTGGGTGGCTATACATTAGGGGCTGCTGACCTTTTGCGTCGCGCGATGGGTAAAAAGATTAAGTCTGAAATGGATGCCCAACGAGACTTGTTTGTAACTGGGGCCATTCAAAATGGTGTCGATAAAAGTGTAGCAGCTCAGATCTTTGATCAGATGGCAAAGTTCGCTGGGTATGGTTTCAACAAATCGCATTCGGCGCCCTATGCTTTGTTAACCTATCAAACAGCTTATCTAAAGGCCAATCACCCGTTAGAGTTTTTTGCAGCGACCATGACCTATGATATGCATAACACCGATAAGCTGACCCTTTATCGGCAAGATTTACTGCGCGCCAGCATGCCATTGTTTCCCCCTGATGTGAATCATTCGCAGGCGGTATTCGCTGTTGAAAATAACGGCGTACGTTATGGCCTAGCAGCCATTAAAAACGTGGGATTGCAGGCGATGGAAAGCTTGGTAAAAGAACGGTCTGAAAACGGCCCCTTTAAAAACCTTGCTGACTTTTCCGCCCGGCTTGATGGTAAAACGGTCAATAAACGCCAGTTGGAAAACATTATCACGGCTGGAGCCTTGGATAGTTTATTAGAACTTGAAAATATAAACCGCCGTCAGGTTTTTGACTCTGTTGACTTTCTGTTAAGCCAAAATCATTTAAAACGGCAAGAAAAAACCAACAAACAAACCCTTCTATTTGGCGGAAGCCAACAGACACAGGAGGCCCCCTTAACGTTACCGAATGTTAAAGCCTGGGGGTTACTAGAAAGCTTGCAAAAAGAGTTTGATGCTTTGGGCTTTTACCAAAGTGCCCACCCTTTGGATATTTATAAAGACAGCTTGGAAATGTTAAAGTTAACCAACAGCGAAGATTTAGCCGCAAAGGCCACTGAAAACCTGGCAGCTATTAATGTGGCAGGAATCATTTTATTCAAACAAGAACGTACATCAAAGAATGGGCAAAAATTCGCGTTTGTCGGTTTGTCGGATACCACTGGTGTGTACGAGATTGCCTTATTTTCTGAAATTTACCAAAAAACCCGTGATTTCCTGAACCCCGGCACAGCTGTTTACGTGGCTGCTGGCCTGCGGGCTGAAGGGGAAAGTTACCGATTAACCGCTCAAAGCGTGGAATTACTTGACGATAAAACCCAATCACAGTCTGTGGTTTTGAAAGTTGATCAAAATTTTGACATGCAGGCATTCAAGGCCTTTTTACAAACATTCTCCAACGGGAAAACACGCATACAGTTGGATGTAATATTGCCAGACTTGCCCCCAGCGCGGGTTACCTTGCCAGGGGGGTATCATTTAAATGCAGATCAACGCAGCCAACTGTTTAGTTTTTCCAGCTAGGAATCAATACCGTGGATTGCCGTCAAAATCATAGCCTTCTGCATTATAGCCTTCTGCGTCAAAGCCATTTACGTCATAACCATTTTCATCATAACCATTTTCATCAAAGCCATCCAGAGCCGGCGCATCTTGGCTGCCATCATCTAGAGAGGCGTCATCTGTAGGCGCTGGATTACCATCTACATCAAGGCCATTTACATCATAACCATTCGCATCATAGCCGTTTTCATCATAGTCCTCTAAAGGCAATTCCTCCTCGACTGGAGCTGGCGCTGGACGCTTTTTTGGAACCGGTGTTTGAGCAGGAGCCGGTGCCTTCTTACCAGAAATTTTATCGCTAGCTTTTGCGGCAGCACCCTTGGCAAGGTCACCAGCTTTTGAGCGCCCCGTTTCAACAGCCTTACTGACAAACCCACCAGCCTGTTTTTTTGCCCCTTCAAGAGCGTCACCAGCTCCTTTTTTAATAGTGTCTTGAAGGCCACTAAAAAAATCTCCAAATCCACAAGAAGGGGTGGCAGTGAAAGCCTGCAACCCAAACAATACAGCACAAGTTGACATCATCTTTATAGTTAATTTCATAGCTTGTTCCTTAAATATCAATTCATGATTTTATTATAATGACTAATGATTAAAAAAATATTAATCTAACTGAGATTTAATAAAGGCCACGAAACACCAGCTTTGGAAACGTCTTGCGAATAAATAATCAGATATACCCAAATAAAAGAAAAATCTCGCCCTTGACAATAATCAAAACGAGTCATACATATGGCTTAGCACTTAATTTTTTTAGAAATGTAATTGTAACCTCTTCATGAATTTTTTGGAATTGGGCCTTTCGCCCGCTTTATGTAAAACCCTTGAGACAGTAGGGTATACAACCCCAACACCTATTCAGCAACAAACAATTCCCCATGTGTTGCAAGGGAAAGACGTTTTGGCATCGGCCCAAACGGGCACGGGCAAAACAGGGGCATTTTTATTGCCGCTGATTCAAAGATTAATTGACACTCCTGGTCGCGCCCGTCTGGCAAGGGCGGTCATTTTGGAACCCACGCGTGAACTTGCGTTACAGGTGATGCAAAGTTTTCAGACCTTCACCACGGATATTCCTTTAAAGGCTGCTTTATTAGTGGGAGGTGAATCAATGATTGAGCAACAAAAGCTTTTAGGCCGGGGAGTTGATATATTGATTGCCACCCCAGGTCGATTGCTTGACTTAATTGATCGGGGTCAAATCATGTTGCTTGGTATTCAGCATGTGATTATTGACGAGGCTGACCGCATGTTAGATATGGGGTTCATTCCCGATATCAACCGTTTGATGGTTGCCTTGCCAAATCAGAAACAGACCTTGTTATTCAGTGCCACTTTCCCGAATGAAATTAAAAAGCTTGCTGATACGTACTTAAAAACACCAGAACACATTCATATAACGCCTGAAAATCGAACAGCAGCGACGATTAAACAATATTTCCTAAATGTCGGCCCCTTAGAAAAACGCCAAGTTTTACGGTATGTCTTAGAAAAGTTTGCCAAGGATGAGCAGTGTATTATTTTTTGCAATCGCAAAAGAGATATCAGCCTGTTGGTAACGTCTTTAAAAAGATACGGCCATCAAACAGCAGGATTGCATGGCGACTTGGCCCAATCAGCACGCAGCGACACGGTGAAACAGTTTAAAGAAGGAACCATCAAAATTTTGGTGGCCAGTGATATCGCTGCCCGCGGCCTGGATGTGGAAAACTTAAGTTTGGTTATTAACTTTGATATTCCTTATCAAACCGAGGATTACGTTCATCGTATTGGCCGTACAGGTCGAGCTGGGCAACAAGGCATCGCCCTTAGTTTGGTCAGCGCACACGATCAAAAAGCCTGGGAAGCTGTTGAAAAGCTAATTGGCCAAAAAGCTGAACAGGTTGAATGGTCCGCCCCTGCTGAAAAAGTTGTGCCCCCACCACCCCCTCGAAGGGCTGAACAGCCTGCTCGTAGGGTTGCGGAACAACCTAGAACAGCTCCGGAACAGCAGCCCGCCCATAGAACTGCAGAACAACAACAGCAACCCGCTCGCAGAAAAGAAAATGATCGCCTGCCTTACAAAAAACATCATCATCAAGCCGATTCTGGTTTTGACTCTGTTGTGGGTTTTGGTGACTTTGTCCCTGCGTTTATGTTAAAAACCTTCCAACTTAATGATATGGGTGCACAGACCCAGGATACTTGCAATGCTTAAGGAATTTAAAATGGTCCCTCTTTCCTCATCTGAACTCATAGGGTTAATAACCCAAGTCTTAGACGATAAAAAAGCCGTCGATGTTGTAACCATTGATCTGACAGACAGAGGGGCCATTGTTGATTATATGATTGTTGCCTCAGCCACCTCTGGCAGACAAGTCGCCGCGTTGGGCGATGCCATTGGCCATGCTTTAAAACAAAAAGGCCTATCGATTTCCGTAGAAGGCATGACCCAATCAGACTGGGTTTTGGTTGATGCAGGAGATGTTCTGGTTCACATTTTCAAGCCTGACATCCGCCTGTTTTATAATTTAGAAAAAATGTGGGCTGGTGGTCATACCGCCGCTTCGCATCTTGTTGTGGCATAAGCTTTCCCATTCCATGAAAAAGGCCGTGATTGCCATTGGCAGCCTTAAGAATCGCCCTGAGAAAGCTTTATTGGAGGCGTTTTATAAACGCCTGACCCCAGCGCCCTTGATGCATGAGATTGTTCCTAAAGCGCAGACAACGTCGGCACAAGAGGCTGATCTTATTATAAATTTACTGAAACCAGACGACCATGTCATCATTCTGGATGAAAAAGGGGAAGTTTTAACCACCCATGGTTTTAAAACTTATCTTAACCAGCTTGAAGGGTACAATCGGCGATGTGTTTTTGTGATCGGCGGCGCCGATGGCCTGCACGATAAAGTCAAACAGCGATCGAACTTTTCGATAGCCTTTGGCGCCATGACATGGCCGCATTTGTTGGTTCGGGTTTTATTGATTGAACAACTGTATCGGTGCCAACAAATTGAAAGTGGGCACCCCTACCATCGGGATTAAATTGAGAAAGATATCATGTATTTATACGGTTACCATGCTTGTCACGCTGCCCTTTTAAACCCCAATCGGGTTATTGAAAAAATATATTTAACCGATAAAAAAACAATGGAGCGTTTGCCGCCATTAAAAATGACAAACGTTGAGATTGTTGATCGTCGACGCCTAGACAATATGATGCCACCCGGGTCTGTCCACCAAGGCATGGCACTAAAGGTACAACCCTTAAAAACGTTTGATATAGACTTCTTAGCCGCTGACACAGACCCCCATCAGCAAGTTATTATTCTTGATCAAGTGAGTGACCCCCATAACGTAGGCGCTGTTTTACGCTCAGCCGCTGTCTTTGGAGCTAAGGCTGTTATTTTGACAGACCGTCATGCCCCAAAAGAATCAGGGGCTTTGGCCAAGGCGGCCTGTGGGGCGTTGGAAATTGTGCCTTTATGTTTGGTCAAAAACCTGGCGCAAGGCATAGAAGAATTGAAACAGATGAATTATTGGTGCGTTGGGTTTTCTGAAAAAGGGCAACAAACACTAGATAAAATCGATTTAAAAGGAAAAATGGCCCTTGTGTTAGGCAGTGAAGGGGACGGCATGCGACAACGCACCGAAAGCCTTTGTGATTTTCATGTCTGCTTACCATCAGCCGGTTCTTTTTCGACCTTGAATGTTTCGAATGCCGCTGCCATTGCCCTTTATGAAACGTTTAAGCAGCAGGGGCCGCTGCCGATGGCTGATGATTATAATAAGAAATACTACTAAGCCCTGCGGGATTAAAAGCCCCACTTATAAAGTTAAGAAACAGTGCCAGCAATCCTTTGGCTTTTAAGCTCAACAAAGGATTGTTTATTGCGTCAACAATCAGACCATAAGTCTGGATGTTAAATTCGCCTGATTCATAAACACTGTTGCTTACGGCATCAATCAAAAATTGAATATCATTAAGGTTGCGATTAATAAAATAAGTCGGCTTCCAATCTTTGATAAAATTTTCTAACTTTACCAACCTTTCTAGAACACCTTTTGTCTCTTCGATTATATATTCCAAAACTTCATGGCCTTCATTGGCTTCGTATTCTTCTATTAATTTCCTATAATAATTGATAACAGTTCTTAGAACTTGTTTGTCGTAAGACTTAAATATGTATCTCCCTTTGATTAATTCAAGATAAGATCGGGAAAAATCATTTGTATTCCTGTCAAGCTCCTCGTCAGTTGAGGCCATCCCTATCAAACCTTGATATAAAAGCAACCTATTCCCATGATTAATGGCGCCATGTTTAAAGGTTTCCTCCGCCAGTTGATAGGCTCTTTTCCTTAAAGAACCCTGGCTACACTGGACAATTTCAAAAACCAACTGTATATCTTCGGCGTGAATTTTATAGGAAATTTCTGCTGCATTTCGGCGTTCATAATATAAAAGAGCGGCTTCAGCTGCTTTTTCATGATGGGTTCTTCGATATAACCCACCGTAAAACTCGATATGAAGACTCCTAATCTTTCCAATTTGCGCTGTTCTTGTCAAAAAAGCGTTGATGACACCATCATAGGCATCAGGTTCAGCATGATTTAAAATAGCACTGCAACAAGACCATTCTTCCATCGTAAAGTTTTGATCGCTCTTCATCCAAAGTTCGGCTTGCTTTCGCAAACAACGATCTATTGCTGTCTGACGATCGGTTGCTTTTTCTGTTTGATTCAAAATCAAATGATAAACTTCCCAGCAACTTATACCTTCTGATAACCATGATCGATCAACCATCTCGAACAATGTGGCTGTGACTTCAGAACTTAATGAACCAGATTTTTCCAGATGTTCAAAGGCCTCTCTTGTTAATGTCCGACCATCTGCGACTGGTTCTTTCTCCACTTTCAACCTTTTAGAAGGCCTTGAATTTGGATCGTCTGATGGATTTTTTAAAGCCGCGGAGGCGGATTTTATTAAGAAAAAAACACAAAAAAAAGACGTTAAGCTGTTTTTAAATATGCGCATAACTCACTTTTCAGTCTAAGGAAGTGCAACCAATGCAGAGGCATCGTCAGCCTAAACGGAGTACCACTGCCTTAAGAAGCCACTTAAAAGAGGTAAATTCTTTTGAGACCCCAGGATTGGTTCAATTTCGGAAAAAATTTGTAAGTATTCTAAATGCTCTAGGGTTATGTCTCGCCTATCCTTTACATAAGCCAAACAGTCATCAATAAGCTTTTGAAGGATCTCACATCCTCTGGCTATCCTTCCAAACCTTAATATTGTTCCAAATTCTTCAAGAGAACGACCCTTTGCTATAATCTTCCTAATTTCAATCTGTGCACGATATTTCAGATCAATAAGATAACGCACGTCTCTTTCAGAACTATAAATTTGCAAGGCTTTAAAAGAAGATGCATAAACAGCATTTTCTGGATCTATGGCGATTCTTTTTAACAGGTTTGTATCCTCTTGCCTAAATAAATATCGTACCCGTAAAAAATCAACATAGTAATACCTCAGTTCATCAAGCTGGCTGCCTCTTATTTCTGCATCGGGAGCATAACGTATCAATCCTTCATAAAGCCGTATTTTTCTGCTGTGGTTAACAGGGCCTGTGTCTTTTAGTTCTTCAACCAATTCATAGGCTTCGGCTCTGACAGGGGACTCTGGTTTTATCATCCTAACAAGGGTGTCAATATCACCATCGTCAAGATAACGCCTACCCTCATAGTCTCCAGTATATCTTTCCGTGTAATAGGAAACGCAGGCCAATCCAACTTTATGATGATTCGTTTTAGAAAATAACTCTCCGTAAAACATAGCCATACCGCGACCCTTATGGGTAACGCTTGCTCTACGTTTCAATATAATGTCAATTATTTGACCCTGAAATCCCTGATCGACGCGCTCCCTTTTTAAGCGATCCACTATGGATAAGCAGCATGTCCATTCTTCAAGCGGGAAATATTGATCAGCCGAAACGGTCAGCGCTTGTTGCTGTCTTGCACAAAGTCCTACCGCTTTTGCTGCATCGCCTAGGAAACCCGTTTCGATGGTCTGCCTATGAACACCCCAAAGGAAATCAGACTGAGAAACAACCGGGTCATCTCGTTCCGTTCCAGCCCCATTTTGTTGATGTGCAAAGACAATGTGGGCCGGTTTGAATGGAGAAGGGACTGCAAGCCCCCCCTCATCTGATATTGGATTTTCCACCATCATAGAACCCGTAGCAGCAGAGACTGGGTCAGGCTGTAAGTAAAAGAAAGAAAATGAAAAGACTACCAAAATAAAGCTTAAACGTGTCACAAATTACTCTTATGCTTGTTTAAAGATTAGCCTTAAATTTTATACATATTAATATTATTTTTAAAGTTAATAATTCACTTGACAATAGGCATCCCCTGCACTTACAGGCAAAAAGATTAAATTTTTATTAAATTTTGTTTGATCATTGGCGCCAAACTTAGCAGAATATAAAAATGCCCTTTCAAATTAAGGTTTCTATGCTTGTGACGCAGCAACGGTCAGTTTCTCCTCAACGATTTACAGTGCCAGGTTTTACGCTTATTGAACTAGCGATTGTTTTAATGGTGATAGGCATCATCGCCGGTGCCGTTTTTAAGGGGCAAGATTTATTAGAATCAGCGAAAATTCGTTCTGTGATGAACGATATTAATCGCTTTCGTTTAGCAATAACCATGTACCAGGAAACGTATGGGGCTTTGCCAGGTGATGATGCAAATGCCAGGACACACTTTGGTGATGATGTCACGAATGGTAATGGAAATGGAATCATCGCTGGTGACGAAAGCAATGCGTTATGGCAACATCTGAATAAGGCTGGTCAATTAAGTAGCCCCACAGCCCCAACATCAAAATTAGGGGGAAAATATAGTGTCGTTTTCCAACCCAATGAACACTGTCAAGGCCATTGGCTAAGGTTAGGCAAAGAAAACGGTGACCAGGCGAATGGCGGTTTATTAACCCCAAAACAAGCTCAGCTGTTAAAAAGCAAAGCCGAAGAGGGTGGCAATTTAAACCCTACGCAAGGAAGCATAAGAATTATCGAAGGGGAAGGCGTCGCCGGTGGCCAGTGTGTGCAAGGTGACCATCTGAATTTAGGTGTTGATTCGCCGGTGTGTGTGGTTTTAGCCGTTTTTTGATTACACCTAATGAGAAAGTTTTCATAGCAAGGGGCAACGCGATCTGGCTATTTATGGCTTAGTTGGGGATATTCTAAAGGGAAGAGATTTTTTTGAATTATTTCGCCTTTAATCCTTTTCTGTTTGGAGGTAGATTCCAGCAGTTACTAAGAGTAGAGGACTTTACCATGACACAAAATTTTAACATCGACATCAATCCAGAAACAACCATCGGCGATGCGTATTTAAGGACGCCTTTAAATGAGCTCATGAAAACAAACTTTCTGTAGAGAAATATAGCACACAAATCTTTCGGGTTACTGGGTGGTCTGTTGGCTCCTTTTTTGCGGACATACTTGTCCCTTTATAAGGGGCCCTCCTCGACCCCCCAATCGCAGCGCCTCCCCACCGCAACTC
>CAIVFQ010000184.1 GCA_903905285.1 uncultured Alphaproteobacteria bacterium | reverse complement strand
CCAATTTTACTCTTTCTTCATATCTTAATTGTTTGTATTCTCTCATTTGCAACGCCTTTCTGTGACTGTCTTATCAACAAACACTCTAATGCGTTGCACTTCATTTTAGAACATGGGCTCTTCAGGTCTTTAATGAAAATTTACACTGTGTTGCAATTGCAGCTTGAATGTGGCTATAACTTAAAATTCAAAATCATCGCTGGAATCGTCAATCTCAAAAATGGATTCGCTATAGCCTAAACAAAAAATGGGGGAAAGGGATCTGTCAGCTTCTTTGAGCCAACTCCCTCGACTTACGCAGCAGGTCTATTGCAGAACTAAATTATTAATGTTTATGTATTATGTATTTATAGTCTTGTTGTGCGTTTTACAAGAAGAAACTTAATAGATACCCCTTAAGTTTTGTCAAGTGGTAAGGCACCTCTATGGTTGGGCTGGGCTGCCCCACCAATAAATTGAAATAAACAGAAACAACCAGACCACGTCAACGAAATGCCAATACCAGGCTGCGGCCTCAAAGCCAACATGATGGGTTGGCGTAAATTGCCCCTTTTTCAGGCGCCACCAACACACACCCAGAAACAGTGTCCCCACAATAACGTGAAACCCATGAAAGCCTGTGGCCATGTAAAATGTCGAAGGGTAAATACCGTCTTTTAAAGCAAAACTGGCATGATGATATTCAAGAAATTGAATGCAGGAAAAAGTTATCCCCAGGCCTACCGTTATCAAGACGGCTTTGGCGGCATGAACCATTTGATTGTTAATCAAGGCATGGTGCGCCCAGGTGACAGCAGTGCCCGACAGCAAAAGAATAAGGGTATTTAAATAGGGCCATTCAAAAGGATCAAGGGCCTTAATATTTTTAGGGGGCCATATAAAACCCATGGCTTCATTGGGGGAAAGGGCGCTGTGAAAATACCCCCAAAAAAAGGCAACAAAAAACATCACCTCTGACGCAATAAACAACCCCATGCCAATTTTCAGGCCTTTTTGAACGGCCAGAGTATGGATACCTTGTGTATTGCTTTCATGGATAAGGTCGCGCCACCACCCGATAAAAGATGCCAGCAAAGCCACAATGCCCGCAACAAACAACCATGTGTCGATGCCATGCATAAACAGGACAGCGCCGGTGGTTAAAACCAAAACAGACAGCGCCATCGCAAAGGGCCACGGGCTGGGATTAACCAAATGAAAGGGGTGATGATTTTTTGGCGAAGGATGGGCTGTTAGCGGATCATCCATATTAGCCGTTCAGGGTGGCTTTTAAATCGTTGCTGGCAAGTTGATTCTTCATTGGCAAACCGACAATTTGGGTTTCTACTTCTTGCTTGAATTTATTAAATTTCTGAATATCTTTAGCCGCCAGTTGTGTGGTCGGTAAGGCTTTGACTTTTTGAGGGTCAACGTGGACGTTTTTATAGATAACTTCGTGGTGCAGGTGTGGCCCTGTTGCTAAGCCTGTCGCACCCACATTCCCAATGATCTGACGTTGTTTCACATTTGCCCCTACGCGAATGCCGGGGGCGATTTTGCTGAGGTGAGCATAAACAGTTTCATATCCCCCAGCGTGACGGATGCGGACATAATTACCATAATCACCAAAATAACCAGACTTTACAACCACGCCATCACCGGCGGACATCACACTTGTGCCGTAGGCCGCCCCAAAGTCGGCACCTTGGTGGGCGCGGCAGAACCCCTTGATCGGGTGCATCCGGCCTTTGCTAAATCCAGACGTAACGCGCATCCGGCTAGGATCGATGGGGGTTTGCAAAAGGCTTCGAACGACACTTTCCCCCCGGGCATTATAATAACCAACACAATTCCCTGTTGGTGCATAAGAATAAATGCGATGAAGTTGGCCCTTAGCCACAACAGAAATATATTTCAAACCCCCTGTTTTGACGCGATTGCCGTTAGGATCTTGATATTCCACATATAACAATTCAAACGGATCGCCGGGCTTTATACCATGTTGAAAGTTAACGGTATAACTTAAAGCGGTAATGGCTTCCTTAACGATATTAGCGGGTATACCTAATTTAAGGGCGGCACTATAAAAGCTGGCGTTAATGGTGCCATCAACGCGCTTAAGAACTGTTTTTAATTCAACAGTATTCTTGCGGGTCTTGAACTGGCCCCTTTCATCTTTCTCGCAAATGACTTCATATTCTAGGGAAGGTTTAAACTCGATTGATAAAAACTGAGTGGCCCCTTGGTCTTGTTTATATTTTACAGAAAAAGTTTGGCCTGCCTTTAAATCACGTGGCTTAAAATGGCCATTGAGTGACTTATTGATGGCTTCAATGTCTTTTTTAGAGATTTCAAGCGTGGCTAATAAGGACGCTAAGGTGTCGCCTTTGTTGATTTCTATTGTTTGGTATTGTTCAGCTGATCCTTGGTCGGTAGCAGAACAGCCACTTAATGCCGGATTTGAGAAATCTGAAACAGCAGTATTTTTGTTGGCTTGGTCATCGGAAGAAAAATTTTCAGTCTGGTTAATCGAGACATCAATCTGATAGTTGATATAATACTCACGGGCGGCAATTAAACAAGCCATCACCATGAAGCCCACGCTAATAAGATGAGAATGTCGTTTCAAGCGACTGTGCCCCCTTTAAAAGAAACTGTTTGTCTTTTACCCGATGAAGGAAATTTTAATAAATTTTAAAGTAACAATTACTCTCTGAAATATGCCCGAACTTTATCTATTTGTCAAGATTTTAGCTTTCCTCTTGTATTTTGCCTTGGTCATTCCCACATCATTCTTTAGAAGCTATTCCTATAAAAGTGAGAAGAACCTTGAAAAAAACAATCGCAATTATTCTTTTTTCTGTTCAAACAGCTTTGTTTGCAGCTCAGCCTAACGTTTTAGAAGTTGAAAAAGGATTGCGTCCTTCTTCCCATTTGTCGATCACCCCTGCACAAGTCCTTCGTCATTCTCTTCAAATTCAGATAACGGAACGGCAATTATTGCATATTTGTCCTGTAAGCGATCAGCCTTTCTTTTATCGTATTACTCTTCCCAACAATCAGTATTTCTATGCTTTGTTTAGCTTTCATACCTTTCCTCTTGAATTGGTTATGTCTTCTAGAAAATTTTCAGAGCTATTAGACAAGGTCAATCTTGTCGTCGGTGAGACTGCGGGCGAGCGTGGCCAAAAGCTTTCTAAGGCGTCTTTTGCTGAACATAGATTGGTGATGGATGATTCAGTTCGTCAACAATTTCTTGATGCTGAAAAATCTTACATTGACGGAAAGCCTTCGTTCTTGCTTAAAGGAACACCTCAGGAAGAGCTTGCCAGACAAGCCCAGTTCCTTGATAGCTGGTATTCTCATGTACCTGAATATACTCGCCAAGCATTAGAAAATAATGAAGACCTTTTGACGGATAAAGAAACGCTCCCTCAACTGCATCCCGTCTTGTTTGTCAACAAAATGGAGCGAGACCTAGACCTAGACCCTGATGTGCAAGCTGCCCGCCAAGAAGAGGAATTTGGCATGGATAATATGGTGGAACAGTTAGCAAGAGGCAGAGGCATAAGTTATCAAGGCCTTGAAACTGAAGAAGATGTTTTGGATGCAGGAAGACTTAGGGAATTAAGTGAAGAGATTCAAGGCTTTATGGTGGATGCCTATCCAACCCCCCTTCAAAGTCTTCAAGATAAAATTGAAAAAATGCCCCACAGCGCGAGCGAACTTCCTTGTGGTGGAAAACCCAAAAGGTCTTATTGGGCAAAATCTGAGGGCCGTTTTGAGGACGTTAATGCAATGGGTGACTCAATGAGTCTCGACTATTTCCATGGCAGAGTTTCAGCATTTCCGCCTTCAGAAACGGCGATAAAGCGTACTGAAAATTGGAAACCAAAGATTCAAGAAATTATGTCAACACATTCTCGTCCCTGGCTGCTTATGGTTGGTCTTAAGCATGCCGAAGGCGAATATGGTCTTCTTCATTGGTTCCAGAACGTATTAGGTTGCACAATTGGTCGTGGGGCTAATCGTATATAAGGAACTTAAAAAAACTCGGTCATAAATGAGCGAGTTTTAGAATTGCTTCAATTGGACTTTGAGTAAGACGGGGTTTAAGCGCCTCTGGCAGCTTCAACGTGTTTTTGTGAAGATTGGGGCCCTTTTTGTCTTCTCTTTTCTTCTCGTTCTTTGTGTTCGGCCACCCACTGTACCCACCGTTCCTGTTCGGCAGGTGTTAGGTCTTTTGGCATGGTGTCAAGCGGGTCCGATTTTTTGCCAGCTGCTGCAGATGGTGACGGTTTTGCAGGCTGTGAAGCCGCAAACACATTTGATGTCATTACCTAACGTCATTAAAAGGGCCAATGCTAAACTTGCTTTTACTAGGTTCATGATTTATTCCTCCATTTTATGTGTTAAAAAAGCTCGGCCGTAAATGACCGAGCTTTAGAATTTTGTTTCAACTGGGCCGTGAGGGAAGGAGTTTTACCACCCTTGGCCTTTTTTCCTGCGTTCTTGTCCCTCTTGTTTCCGTTTTTCAGCTGCCTGATCTTTGTTTGCTTCCGCCTTTGCGTGTAGAGCTTTCTGTTCTGCTGCCCACTTTTTGTATTGTGCCTGTTCAGCAGCGCTCATGCCGGCTGGCATGGTGTCAAGCGGGTTGTGTTTGCCAGCTGCAAACACATTTGATGTCATCCCTAAGGTCATTAAAAAGGCCAATGCTAAACTTGCTTTGAGTATTTTCATGATTCATCTCTCTGTTTTATTTATCTGATTCCAGTAAATCATAATAAAGTAAAGAAATAGTTAATTTTTTTATTTATATTCTCTGTGTTGTTTTTTGGGCGATTTCTGGCTTGATCAAGCTGCATATTCGCTGCAATTCATCCAGGCGCTTAAAGGCTGTGTTATCGTTGGTTTTTTCTTCTAACGCACAAGCGTGTTGGTTT